>NZ_JBSFMS010000093.1:0-30467 GCF_053599675.1 Streptomyces sp. NPDC000880
CTTCGATCTGGATCCGCCGCAGGGGTTCGCGGCGGAGACGACGGGGGCGTCGATCATGTTCGGCTCGGCGTACCTGTTCCCCGCACTGAGCGGGGAACGGGGCGTCGTTCTCGTACGGGAGGGGTCAGGCGCCCATCATGTGCACGCCACCGTCCACGTGGACGATCTCGCCGGTCGTCTTCGGGAACCAGTCCGAGAGCAGGGCGACGACTCCGCGTCCGGCCGGGTCCGGGTCGGCCATGTTCCACTCCAGCGGGGAGCGGTGGTTCCACACGTCCGCGAGCTCTGAGAAGCCCGGGATGGACTTGGCGGCCATGGAGCCGATCGGGCCCGCCGAGATCAGGTTGCAGCGGATGTTCTGCTTGCCCAGGTCGCGGGCGAGGTAACGGGAGGTGGCCTCCAGCGCGGCCTTGGCCGGGCCCATCCAGTCGTACTGCGGCCACGCGAACTGGGCGTCGAAGGTCAGGCCGACCACCGCACCGCCCTCCTGCATCAGCGGCAGGCAGGCCATCGTGAGCGACTTCAGCGAGAACGCCGAGACGTGCATCGCCGTGGAGACGGACTCGAAGGGCGTGTTGAGGAAGTTGCCGCCGAGCGCGTCCTGCGGGGCGAAGCCGATGGAGTGGACGACGCCGTCCAGGCTGCCCAGCTCGTCACGGACGACGTCCGCCAGCCGGCCCAGGTGCTCGGTGTTGGTGACGTCCAGCTCGATGACCTTGGCCGGCTTGGGAAGCTTCCGGGCGATGCGCTCGGTCAGCGTGGGCCGGGGGAACGCGGTCAGGATGACCTCGGCGCCCTGCTCCTGCGCCAGCCTGGCGGTGTGGAAGGCGATGGAGGACTCCATCAGCACACCTGTGATCAAGATGCGCTTGCCGTCGAGAATTCCGCTCATGGCGTTCAGTGACCCATGCCCAATCCGCCGTCAACGGGAATGACGGCTCCGGTGATGTACGAGGCGTCGTCGGAGGCGAGGAAGCGCACCGTGGCGGCGACCTCCTCGGGCTGCGCGTAGCGGCCGAGCGGCACCTGGGCGACGATGCCCGCGCGCTGCTCGTCCGTGAGCACCTTGGTCATGTCGGTGTCGACAAACCCGGGTGCGACGACATTGAACGTGATGTTGCGCGAACCGAGCTCACGGGCGAGAGAGCGGGCGAAGCCGACGAGACCGGCCTTCGATGCGGCATAGTTCGCCTGCCCCGCCGAACCCAGCAGACCGACCACGGAGGAGATCAGTACGACGCGGCCCTTCTTGGCCCGCAGCATGCCGCGGTTGGCGCGCTTGACGACCCGGAAGGTGCCGGTGAGGTTGGTGTCGAGGACGGTGGTGAAGTCCTCCTCGGACATCCGCATCAGCAACTGGTCCTTGGTGACACCGGCGTTGGCCACCAGCACCTCGACCGGACCGTGCTTCTCCTCGACCTCCTTGTAGGCCTGCTCCACCTGCTCGCTGTCGGTGATGTCGCACCTGACGGCCAGGCAACCCAACTCGGTCAGGGCGGCCGGCGGCTCGCCGGACCGGTAGGTGATCGCGACCTTGTCGCCGGCTTCGGCGAACGCACGAGCGATGGCGAGGCCGATGCCCCGGTTTCCTCCGGTGACGAGAACCGAGCGGCTCAACGGATCACCCTTTCGGTAGCGGTCTGGTACCCGAAAACCTATCGGTCCCGTCCTCCTTACAGAGAATCGGGCCCTGACAGCGCCTTCATCCCGTCACTGTCGGGTCCCTACAAGGGACCACGCTCAGGACCGTACGAGGTGAAGGGAACGGATTGGGGGCACCGGAGCGGTGCCCACAATCGTCAGGCGACGGCGACCGGGGTGGTGGGCGCGGCGACCGACCGCTGCGCACGGCGGGGCGCGGACAAGTCATGGAAAACGTGTGGCCGACTACGGGCAATCGCCGACATGGTTCACTGCGGACACATATCGAGAAGGGAAGACCCTCGTGGTCCATCAGGTCGATCAGTCATTTCTGGCGCTGCCGCTGCGGGCCTTCGCAGACGCGGCACTCGCCCGGGCGCGTGCGCTCGGCGCCGAGCACGCCGACTTCCGCTTCGAGCGCGTGCGCAGCGCGGCCTGGCGGCTGCGCGACGCCAAGCTCGCCGGCTCGTCGGACACCACGGACCTCGGGTACGCGGTACGGGTGGTGCACGGCGGCGCCTGGGGGTTCGCCTCCGGGGTCGACATGACCATGGACGCGGCCGCCAGGGTCGCGGGCCAGGCGATCGCGATGGCCAAGCTGTCGGCGAAGGTGATCGCGGCGGCGGGCTCCGACGAGAGGGTGGAGCTGGCGGGCGAGCCGGTGCACGCGGACCGGACATGGGTTTCCTCGTACGAGATCAACCCGTTCGAGGTACCCGACGAGGAGAAGATCGCGCTGCTGGCGCAGTGGAGCGAGCGGCTGCTGGGCGCGGAGGGCGTTGCGCATGTGGACGCCTCACTGATCACCGTCCACGAGAACAAGTTCTACGCGGACACCGCGGGCACGGTCACCACGCAGCAGCGGGTCCGGCTGCATCCGCAGCTGACCGCGGTCGCAGTCGATCCGAGCAGCGGCGAGTTCGACTCGATGCGCACGGTCGCGCCGCCGGTGGGCCGTGGCTGGGAGTATCTGACCGGCACGGGCTGGGACTGGGATTCCGAGCTGGAGCAGATCCCGGAGCTGCTCGCGGAGAAGATGCGCGCGCCGAGCGTCGAGGCCGGGCGGTACGACCTGGTGGTCGACCCGTCGAATCTCTGGCTGACCATCCATGAGTCGGTCGGCCACGCCACGGAGCTGGACCGGGCACTGGGGTACGAGGCGGCGTACGCCGGGACGTCCTTCGCCACCTTCGACAAGCTGGGGAAGCTGGCGTACGGCTCCTCGGTGATGAATGTGACGGGCGACCGGACCGCGGAGCACGGGCTGGCCACGATCGGGTACGACGACGAGGGCGTCGAGGCGCAGTCGTGGGACGTGGTGAAGGACGGCACGCTGGTGGGCTACCAGCTGGACCGGCGGATCGCGAAGCTGACGGGGCTCGGCCGGTCCAACGGCTGCGCGTACGCGGACTCGCCCAGCCATGTACCGGTGCAGCGGATGGCGAATGTGTCGCTGCAGCCGGATCCGGGCGGTCTGTCGACGGAGGATCTGATCGGCGGGGTGGAGCGGGGCATCTATGTGGTCGGCGACCGGTCGTGGTCGATCGACATGCAGCGCTACAACTTCCAGTTCACCGGTCAGCGCTTCTTCCGCATCGAGAACGGCAAGCTGGCGGGTCAGCTGCGGGATGTCGCGTACCAGGCGACAACGACGGACTTCTGGGGCTCGATGGAGAAGGTGGGCGGCCCGCAGACGTATGTGCTGGGCGGCGCGTTCAACTGCGGAAAGGCCCAGCCGGGCCAGGTCGCGGCGGTCTCGCACGGCTGCCCGTCGGCCCTGTTCAGGGGCGTGAACATCCTCAATACGACGCAGGAGGCCGGTCGATGAGCGGCCACCACGCAATTCGCCGGGGGTCCGGGGGCCCGCGGCGGCAGCCGCTGATGTCGCAGTCCCCGGGCAGGCACAGTCTCAACACCACGCAGGAGGACGGTCGATGAGCCGTATCAGCAAGCCGTACGAGATCGTCGAGCGTGCCCTTGAGCTGTCCACTGCCGACGGTTGTGTCGTCATCGCCGACGAGGAATCGTCGGCCAACCTGCGCTGGGCCCGCAACGCCCTGACGACGAACGGCGTCACCCGCGGCCGCACCCTCACCGTCATCGCGACCGTCGACGGCGCACAGGGCACCGCGTCCGGTGTCGTGTCGCGGGCCGCCGTCACCGTCGATGACCTCGAGCCGCTCGTACGGGCCGCGGAGGCCGCCGCGCGCGGGGCCGGGCCCGCCGAGGACGCTCAGCCGCTCGTCGAGGGGGTCCCCGCCTCCCCCGACTTCACCGACCCGCCCGCCGAGACCTCCTCTTCCGTCTTCACGGACTTCGCGCCCGCGCTGGGCGAGGCCTTCGCCCGGGCCCGGGCCGGTGAGCGGGAGCTGTACGGCTTCGCCAACCACGAGCTGACCTCCACCTACCTCGGTACGTCGACGGGGCTGCGGCTCCGCCATGACCAGCCCAACGGGACGCTGGAGCTCAACGCCAAGTCCCCGGACCGCTCGCGGTCCGCCTGGGCGGGCCGCTCCACGCGGGACTTCAAGGACGTGGACCCGGCGCTCCTCGACGCGGAGCTCGCGCAGCGGCTCGGCTGGGCCGAGCGCCGGATCGACCTGCCTGCGGGCCGGTACGAGACGCTGCTGCCGCCCACCGCGGTGGCCGATCTGCTGATCTACCAGATGTGGTCGTCGACGGCCCGGGACGCTGCGGAGGGCCGTACGGTCTTCTCCAAGCCCGGCGGCGGCACCCGCGTCGGCGAGACGCTGTCGCCGCTGCCGCTGACCTTGCGCAGCGACCCGAACGAGCCGGGTCTTGAGTGCGCGCCGTTCGTGATCGCGCACGCGTCCGGCGACGACGCCTCGGTCTTCGACAACGGCCTGCCGCTGTCGGCGACGGACTGGGTACGCGGCGGAAAGCTGGAGCACCTGATCACCACCCGGCACAGCGCAGGTCTGACCGGGCTGCCGGTTGCCCCCGGGATCGGCAATCTGATCCTGGACGGGGGTGGTGAGCGTTCGCTGGACGAGATGGTGGCGGCGACGAACCATCGCGGGCCCAGCCTGCTGCTGACCTGCCTCTGGTACATCCGCGAGGTCGATCCGGCGACGCTGCTGCTGACCGGCCTGACCCGGGACGGCGTCTACCTCGTGGAGAACGGCGAGGTGGTCGGCGAGGTGAACAACTTCCGGTTCAACGAGTCGCCCATCGACCTGCTGTCCAGGGCCACCGAGGCGGGCCGCACCGAGAAGACGCTGCCGCGCGAGTGGGGCGACTGGTTCACCCGGGCCGCGATGCCCGGGCTCCGGGTCCCGGATTTCAATATGAGTTCGGTCAGCCAGGGCGTATAACCTCAAAGACGTCTGCAAGCACACCGAAGGAGACGCGAGAGAAGTGACGGACATCGTCGACGAACTGCAGTGGCGTGGGTTGATCGCCCTCTCCACTGACGAGGACGCATTGCGCAAGGCGTTCGCGGACGGTCCCGTCACGTTCTATTGCGGCTTCGACCCGACCGCGCCGAGCCTGCACCTCGGCAATCTGGTCCAGATCCTCACCATGCGCCGGATCCAGCAGGCGGGCAACCGCCCGCTGGGTCTGGTCGGCGGGGCGACCGGTCTGATCGGCGACCCGAAGCCGAACTCCGAGCGCACGCTGAACGCGCCGGAGGTCGTCGCGGGCTGGGTGGAGCGGCTGCGCGGGCAGATCGAGCGGTTCCTCGACTTCGAAGGACCGCACGCCGCGACCATGGTCAACAACCTGGACTGGACGTCGGGTCTGTCGGCGATCGACTTCCTGCGCGACGTCGGCAAGTACTTCCGGGTCAACAAGATGATCGCGAAGGAGGCGGTCGCGCGGCGGCTGAACTCCGACGCGGGCATCAGCTACACCGAGTTCAGCTACCAGATCCTGCAGGGCATGGACTTCCTGGAGCTGTACCGGCGGTACGGCTGCGTCCTGCAGACCGGCGGCAGCGACCAGTGGGGCAACCTCACCGCGGGCACCGACCTGATCCACCGGGTCGAGCCGGAGGCCGACGTGCACGCGCTGGCCACCCCGCTGATCACGAAGGCCGACGGCACGAAGTTCGGCAAGACGGAGTCCGGCACGGTCTGGCTGGACCCGGAGCGGACCACGCCGTACGCCTTCTACCAGTTCTGGCTGAACGCCGACGACCGGGACGTCTCCAAGTTCCTGCGGATCTTCAGCTTCAAGTCCCGCGAGGAGATCGAGGAGCTGGAGAAGCTGACCGAGGAGCGCCCGCAGGCGCGTGCGGCCCAGCGGGCGCTGGCGGAGGAGCTGACGACGCTGGTCCACGGCGCCGACCAGTGCGCGGCGGTTGTGGACGCGTCGAAGGCGCTGTTCGGTCAGGGCGAGCTGGCCGAGCTCGACGAGGTGACGCTGCGGGCGGCGCTCTCCGAGCTGCCGCACGCCCGGGTCGCCGAGCTGGCCCCGGTGGTGGACCTGCTCGTGGAGGTCGGCCTGGCCCCCAGCAAGTCGGCCGCCCGCCGCACGGTCAAGGAGGGCGGCGCCTACGTGAACAACGTCAAGGTCGCCGCGGAGGACGCCGTACCGGCGCAGGACGATCTGCTCCACGGCCGCTGGCTCGTGCTGCGCCGCGGCAAGAAGAACCTCGCGGCGGTCGAGGTCACAACGGCCTGATCAGGCCCGGGCGCCCCCACCGCCGAGACATCCCCGGTGCGGGGCACCCGGCGCACACACGTCACGGCGGTGGCCGGGCGGGCATCGCGCCCGGCCGGCCACCGTCGTTCCTGGATCAGGCTCTCTGTTTGTTGCGCTGCGCGGCGGTGTACGCCATCTCTCCCAGGAAGACGAGCACCACGGCCGCCGCGAGCTGAAGCAGATGGCGGCCCCAGTCGACGCCCGGGGTCTCGGCGATCCCGAACCCCATCGCGAGCCAGTTGCCGAGCACAGCGCCGCCGATACCCAGGATGGTGGTCAGCCAGAGTGGCATGTGCTGTTTGCCCGGCAGGATGGCCTTTGCGAGCAGGCCCAGCACGAACCCCACGATGATCGCCCACAACCAGCCCATGGCTGCCTCCTTGTACGGCTCTGCGTGAGCAGTTACGCCGCCATTCTCGGCCGATCGGCCTTACAGCGCATGTCGGGCGACGCCATACGCGTTACGGCGCAGCTGGGGACACGCAGCGGGGCCATGACCCGCTCTCGTAGGTGTCTCAGCTGCGGCGTACGGTGGAATACGTCAGGACCGGGGAGCGTCCGACGCGGAAGCCAGGTGGTGGAACGTGATGCGGAAGCATGGCGATGCGGAGGTCTTCCGGATCACGGGAGCCCGGCAGGGGCTCGCCGACGATGTGCGAGGCAGGCAGCGTCGCTATGTGATCTCGATGTCGGTGCGGACCGTGGCGGTGATCCTCTCCGCAGTCCTGTGGAATGTGGAACGCCATGTGGCGATCGTGGCGCTGGTGCTCGGTGGGGTGCTCCCGTACATCGCCGTGGTGATCGCCAACGCGGGCCGCGAGAACCCCCCTTCGCTGCCCTCGACGTTCGTCCCCACCCCGTCCCGGCCGATGATCGCGCCCGTCCCCACGCCGGCCGCCGCGGAACCCGAGGCGGAACCCGAGGCGGAAGCCGACGGCTCCGAGCGGGACCGTCAGAGACCGGAACAGAGCTGATTCCATGGGGCTGCAAAGCTCAAGAAAAGCTCAGATCAATCGTGAAGTTCCGGTGCACTGCACCCCGTTCCCCGTGACATACTTCGAAGCGCGCTCCGTATCCCCCGTCGGAGCGACGGACCGACGCCGGGCAGCTCCCCCCGTGGCTGCTCGGCGTCGCCTTGTTTGGGATGAAAATCAGTGAGTGACGAAACGCCGATCTGCTCCGCCAAGGGCTGCCGTGCCGACGCGGTCTGGGTGCTCGCGTGGAACAACCCGAAGCTGCACACTCCGGAGCGCCGCAAGACCTGGCTCGCCTGCGAGGAGCACCGTGAGCATCTCTCTCAATTCCTGGGCGTGCGTGGCTTCTTGAAGGATGTCGTGACGCTCCCGGAGTGGGAGTCCTCAGCCGCCGATCGCTGACATCGGACGGTCGGGCTGCAGGAACGCCGGGTCGTCGAGGCCCGAGCCCGCCTTCTTGCCCCACATCGCCAGCTTCCATATACGGGCGATCTCCTCGTCGGGAGCGTCCGAGCGCAGCGCAGCGCGCAGGTCCGTCTCCTCGCGGGCGAACAGGCAGGTGCGCACCTGGCCGTCGGCGGTGAGCCTGGTGCGGTCGCATGCCTGGCAGAAGGGGCGGGTGACGGAGGCGATGACCCCGACCCGGTGCGGTCCGCCGTCCACGACCCAGCGCTCGGCGGGCGCGGAGCCGCGCTCCTCGTCGCCCTCGGCGGTGAGCGTGAAGCGCGTACGCAGCGATTCGAGGATGTCACCCGCGGTGATCATGCCGTCGCGCTTCCAGCCGTGCTGCGCGTCGAGCGGCATCTGCTCGATGAAACGCAGCTCGTAGTCGTTCTCCACGGCCCAGGCGAGCAGGTCGGGGGCCTCGTCGTCATTGAGGCCCGGCATCAGGACCGTGTTGACCTTGACCGGGGTGAGGCCCGCGGCGCGGGCGGCCTCCAGGCCGCCCAGCACGTCGTGGTGGCGGTCGCGGCGGGTGAGGGTCTTGAAGACGTCGGGCCGCAGGGTGTCCAGCGAGACATTGACCCGGTCCAGGCCGGCGGCCTTGAGGGCGGTGGCCGTGCGCTTGAGCCCGATGCCGTTGGTGGTCAGCGACATCTTGGGGCGGGGCTGCAGGGCGGCGCAGCGCTCGACGATCCCGACCAGCCCGGGCCGCAGCAGCGGCTCCCCGCCGGTGAAGCGGACCTCGGTGATGCCGAGGTCGGTGACGGCGATGCGAATCAGCCGGACAATCTCGTCGTCACTGAGCAGATCCGGCTTGGCGAGCCATTGCAGACCTTCTTCCGGCATACAGTACGAACACCGCAGATTGCACCGGTCCGTGAGCGAAACACGCAGGTCAGTGGCCACACGGCCATAAGTGTCTATGAGCACTGTCGGCCCCCTCCCCCAATCGCGGATCTGATGGTTCCGACCCTACGCCAGAGTTCTGACAACGACGGGGCCCAATTGTCACGAGGTACGGCGCGGCCGCGTCGTAGGACTCTACGACGCGGCCGCGGCCCTGACCCCGTACAGGCGGGCCTGATCAGTGGGCTCCGGTGCCGGTGAGGGACTTGACCTCGAGTTCCGCGTACTTGCCCTTGTCGGCTTCTTCCTTGGACAGCAGGGAGCCGAGCCAGCCGAGCAGGAAGCCCAGCGGGATCGAAACGATGCCCGGGTTCTCCAGCGGGAACCAGTAGAAGTCCGCCTCCTTGAACATGGAGGTGGGCTTGCCGGAGACGACCGGCGAGAACAGCACCAGCACCACGGCCGAGGTGAGACCGCCGTAGATGGACCACAGCGCGCCCTGCGTGGTGAACCTCTTCCAGAACAGGCTGTAGAGGATCGTCGGCAGGTTCGCGGACGCGGCGACCGCGAAGGCGAGAGCGACGAGGCCGGCGACGTTCAGATCGCGGGCCATTGCGCCGAGCGCGATGGAGACGACGCCGATGGCGACCGTCGCCCAGCGGGCCGCGCGGACCTCTTCCTGCTCGGTGGCGTTGCCCTTGCGGATGACGTTCGCGTAGATGTCGTGCGCGAAGGAGGACGAGGACGCCAGGGTCAGGCCCGCGACCACCGCGAGGATGGTGGCGAAGGCGACCGCGGAGATCACCGCCAGCAGGATGGCGCCTCCGGTGGATCCCGCGCCGCCGCCGATCTCCAGGGCCGCCAGCGGCGCCGCCGTGTTGCCCGCCTTGTTGGAGGCGATGATGTCGGCGGGCTTGAGCAGCGCCGCGGCGCCGAAGCCGAGCACGATCGTCATCAGATAGAACGCGCCGATGATGCCGATCGCCCAGTTGACAGACTTACGGGCGGCCTTAGCGGTGGGCACGGTGTAGAAGCGGATCAGGATGTGCGGCAGACCCGCGGTGCCGAGGACCAGGGCGATACCGAGCGAGATGAAGTCCAGCTTCGAGGTGCTGGTGGCGCCGTACTTGAGGCCCGGCTCCAGGAAGGCCGATCCCTTGCCACTGTTCGAGGCCGCCGCGCCGAGCAGATCGGAGAGGTTGAAGTTGAACTTCAGCAGGATCAGGAAGGTGATGAGCAAGGTGCCCGCGATGAGCAGGACGGCCTTGACCATCTGCACCCAGGTGGTGCCCTTCATACCGCCGATGGTGACGTACACGATCATCAGCACGCCGACCAGGGCAACGATCGCGATCTTCCCGGCGTCGCTGGTGATGCCGAGCAGCAGCGAGACCAGCACGCCCGCGCCCGCCATCTGCGCCAGCAGATAGAAGATCGAGACGACAATGGTGGAGGTTCCGGCGGCAGTTCGGACCGGGCGCTGGCGCATGCGGTAGGCGAGGACGTCGCCCATCGTGTAGCGGCCGGAGTTGCGCAGCGGTTCGGCTACGAGCAGCAGCGCGACCAGCCACGCGACCAGGAAGCCGACCGAGTAGAGGAAGCCGTCGTAGCCGAACAGGGCGATGGCGCCCGCGATGCCGAGGAAGGACGCGGCGGACATGTAGTCGCCGGAGACCGCGAGGCCGTTCTGGAAGCCGGTGAACTGGCGGCCGCCCGCGTAGAAGTCGGCGGCGCTCTTCGTCTGGCGTCCTGCCCACACGGTGATGAACAGGGTCGCGACGACGAAGCACGCGAAGAGCGTGATGATCAGCGGCCGGTGTTCGCTCGCGCCCTCGGCGGCCAGCTGGACGGTGGGATACGCGGCGTACGCGGCGCTCATGCGTCGGCCTCCATGCGGGACTTGATCGCCTCGGCCTTCGGGTCGAGTTTGGCTGCGGCATGACGCGAATAGAGCCAGGCGATGAGGAAGGTGGTGGCGAACTGGGCGAGACCGAAGACGAGGGCGACGTTGACGTTGCCAAAGAGCTTGGTGCCCATAAAGCCGCCGGCGTAGTTGGACAGCAGCACGTAGAGCAGGTACCAGGCGATGAACGCGATGGTCAGGGGGAAGGCGAAGGAGCGGTATGTGCGGCGCAGTTCGCCGAATTCCCCACTCTCCTGCACCTCGACGAACGACTCTGTCGTGGGCTGAGCGGGGCTGGTGTCCGTGCCGCCGGGGGGCGGCGGTGCATCGGTAGCCACGGAATCTCCTCGCGACGCGGGTGCGGTGGGGATGGACAAGGGGACCTCACAGTCGGGGGGGGCGGTTTGATGTTGCTCCACCCCCTGACAACGGCACGGTGAGCGCACCGAACCGGTTCAACATCGGCCTTTTTCTTCCGGACTCCCGCCGGAATTTCTCCGGACTTTCTGTCGGTTTCTTCCCCAACTCATTGATGGCGGCGCATGATCGGCGATAGCTTCGCTCGTCATGTACCCGCCCATTCGCACCGTGTGTCTGGGCGGTTGTCACGGATGATGTGGAGAACCCATGGCTCATCTGGGATCCAGACGGCGGCGCGCGCTTGCCCTGCCCGTCGGTCTGGCGCTCACGGCCTCGCTCGGCTTCCTGCCCGCGGGAGCCGCCTCGGCAGCCCCGGCGGACGAGGTACCCGCCGCGGTGGTTACCGACGGCCCGAAGCTGTCGTACGTCGTGAACGTCAAGGGCGGGAACGGCACCGCCAAATCGGTCAAGAAGGCAATAGCCAAGGCCGGCGGCTCGGTGGTGATCGCCTACGACCAGATAGGCGTCATCGTCGTCCACTCGCAGAACCCGGACTTCGCCAAGACGATCCGTACGGTCAAGGGCGTCCAGTCGGCCGGTGCTACTCGTACGGCCCCGCTGAGCGCCGCGGGCGACACGGCGATCGATTCGGAGCGTCCGCTCACCGCCGCCGAGGCCAAGACCGCGGCCGCCCAGGCGGACGCGGGCCAGGACCCGCTCGAGCCCCTGCAGTGGGACCTGCCCGCCATCAAGGCGGACAAGGCCCACGAGAAGTCTCTGGGCAGCAAGAACGTCACGGTCGCGGTCATCGACACGGGTGTCGACGACACGCACCCGGACCTCGCGCCGAACTTCGACCGCGCAGCGTCGGTCAGCTGCGTGGGCGGCGCGCCCAACACCGCGGACGGCGCCTGGCGTCCGGGCCCGGGCGAGAGCGACCACGGCACGCACGTCGCGGGCACGATAGCCGCGGCGAAGAACGGCGTCGGTGTCACCGGCGTCGCGCCGGGCGTGAAGGTCTCCGGCATCAAGGTGTCGCAGCCGGACGGCTTCTTCTACACCGAGGCGGTCGTCTGCGGCTTCGTCTGGGCCGCCGAGCACGGCGTCGATGTGACGAACAACAGCTACTACACCGACCCGTGGCTGTTCAACTGCAAGAACGACGCCGACCAGACGGCTCTGATCGAGGCACATGCCCGGGCCATCCGGTACGCGGAGCGCAAGGGCGCGGTGAACGTCGCCGCGGCCGGCAACTCCAGGATGGACCTCGCCGCCGACGAGCTCACCGACACGACGAGCCCGAACGACACCACTCCGGGCGAGCGGGTCATCAACCCGCGTGAGTGCCTGGACATCCCGACCCAGATCCCCGGCGTCGTCACCGTCTCCGCTCTGGGCGCGAAGAACCTGAAGGCCTCGTACTCCAACTACGGCCTCGGCGTGGTCGACATCTCCGCCCCGGGCGGCGACTCGACCCTCTACCAGAAGCCGGACGCGCCGGCCATCGACGGCCGGATCCTGTCCACGCTGCCGGGCGGCGGGTACGGCTACAAGGCCGGTACGTCCATGGCCTCGCCGCATGTCGCGGGCGTCGCCGCGCTGATCAAGTCGACGCATCCGAACGCTTCGGCATCGGCCGTGAAGGCGCTGCTGTACGCGCAGGCCGACGACACCGAGTGCACCAACCCGTACGACATCAACGGCGACGGCACGGTCGACGCGGTGTGCGAGGGCGGCAAGCGCGATAACGCCTTCTACGGGACGGGCGTCGCGGACGCGCTGGACGCGGTTCGCCGGTAGAAGTGCTTGACCCGGGGGCCGGGCGCGGGGTTCCGCGTCCGGCCCCCTCCTGCGTGGCACCGAGTGCCATAGTGGCTGCATGGTTCACGCATCACTCCGTGGTACGGCCCAGGCCTGGGCGGCGCTGGGCGGCGATCCCGCCCTCCTCGACCGCGTCCGGTACGAAGGCACGGGTGGGCTGCCCGCCGAACTGCCCGTCATGGAGCTGGCGCGCTCCACCGTGGCGGTCTGCGCACTGGCCGCGGCCGAGCTCGCCGCCCGCCGCACCGGCGGCCCCGTCCCGTCCGTCCGCGTCGACGACGGAGCGGTGACCGCGGCGTTCCTCAGCGACCGGCTGGTACGGGTCGACGGCGAGGCGCCGACGACCTTCGCTCCCCTGTCCCGCTTCTGGCGGGCGGCCGACGGGTGGGTCCGTACGCACGCCAACTACCCCCACCACCGGGCCAGGTTGCCGGCCGCCCTCGGGCTGCCGGCCGACGCCGGCGTGGATGCCGTCGCGGCCGTGATCGGCCGGCGCGGAGCCGCGGAGGTCGAGGAGACGGTGTACGCGGCGGGCGGTCTTGCGGTCGCCGCCCGTACGCCCGAGGAGTGGGCGGCACACGAGCAGGGGGCGTCGGCCGCCGCCGCGCCGCTGCTGACACGCACGGCGCTCAGCGACTTGTGCGAATTGGGCGAGCAACTACCGTGCCGACTCCCGGAGTTGACCGGGGACGTAACTCTGCCGGCCGCCGGGCTGCGGGTCCTCGACCTCACCCGCGTGCTCGCCGGGCCGGTCGCCACCCGCACGCTCGCGCTGCTCGGCGCGGATGTGCTGCGGATCGACCCTCCCCAACTGCCGGAAAGCCAGGAGGCACACAACGACACCGGGATGGGGAAGCGCTCGACGCGGCTCGATCTCGGCGGCCGGGGCGGCGACCGGCGGATCTTCGAGGAGCTCCTGGAGAGCGCCGATGTGGTGGTGCTGGGCTACCGGCCCGGCGCCCTGGACCGCTTCCCGGGGCTGACGCCCGAGGCACTGGCCGTCCGCAGGCCCGGGCTGGTCGTCGCCCAGCTCTCCGCCTGGGGGCGGTACGGGCCCTGGCACGAGCGGCGCGGCTTCGACAGCCTTGTGCAAGTGGCCACGGGCATCGCCGCGATCGAGGGCAGTCAGGGGAAGCCCGGCGCGCTGCCCGCCCAGGCCCTCGACCACGGCACCGGGTATCTGCTGGCGGCCGGCGTCCTGCGCGCCCTCACCGACCAGCACGACGAGGGCGGGGCCAGGCTGGTGCGGCTCGCCCTCTCCCAGACGGCGGCCTGGCTGGTGAACGGCCTTGAGAGAGACAAGCCCGCGGAAGCGGTGGCGTACGACCCCGAGCCCTGGCTCACGGAGACGGAGAGCCCCGTGGGGCGGCTGCGGCACGCCCTGCCGCCGGTCTCCTTCGCGGGCGGCCCGGCCAACTGGGTGCGCCCGCCCGGGATTTGGGGGACGGACGCGCCCGAGTGGCGGTGAGCACGGTCACGTGTGGCCTGCGCCGCGTCGGCCTCGTTACGGCGCGATCGCGTACGGTGTGATCGCGTTACGGCTTGATGGGGCCCTTCAGCGCGGTGCGCTCGCCCATCGCCTTGTAGCCGCCACGGACGCCGTCGAGGCCGACGAACAGGACAAGGACGGGCAACGGGTCGATCGTGCCGTGCAGGACGTCGGGGAGCAGCTCGGGGATGTACCGCGTACGGGCGCGACGCCGCCGCGCAGGGGATGTTCCGGCCGAACGTCACGCTCAGGCCGGTGCCGCTGCCGTGCGGCACTCCGACATAGCACCGCCATCCACGCGGATGTCGTGCGGAGCGTGGATGACGGTGGCGCGCACGGGTGAGGTCCTTGCCGATCAGACAGAGATTCGGCTCTCACGGTACGCCTGCGTGCTCCGGGCGAGCACGCCAGCGGCCAGCAGCAGTTGCCCCGCGCAGTAGGTGAGCATGATCCAGAAGTCGGGTAGGGGCAGCTGCGGCCATTCGGCGACACCTGTGGCGATGAGCATGTCGGAGAGCAGGAACAGCGCACCGCCCGCGCCTGCGACGAGGCCGTGCCCGCTCGCGCGGTAGGCCATGGCGGTGAGCAGCAGCGAGTATCCGGCGACCGGGATCCGCAGATCGGCGGGGAGGTCGGGCCACAGGAGCGCGACGGCGCCGACGAGAGCGATGCCGTAGAAGCCCGCGAGGAGCGGTGACGTGCGCGCAGGCCGGAACAGCAGCAGATAGCAGACGTGTCCGGCAGCGAATGACCCCATCCCGACGAGGAAGGCCCAGTCCGCGCCGGAGAGCAGGAAGACATCGCCGCCCCAGCCGAAGAGGAGCGCGGCGATGAGCGGGCGGGGTGCGCCGCGGGTGGCGGCGTACGCCGTGAGCAGCGGCATGAGCAGCGGCTTGGCGGCGGTGTGCCCGGCGTCGAGGCCGAGGGCGAGCGAGACGAGGTCGCAGCCGACGGCGAGGAAGAACGCGACGAGGAGCATGCGAGCGAGCCGCTCCCGCAAGGCGGAGCCCGCGCCGGCACCCGCCCGCGGAGCGGAGCCCGCCGCGACGCCTGCTCGCGAGGCGGAGCCCGCAATGGCACCCGTCGGCAGGATGGAGCCCGCCTGCGAGGCGGAGCCCGCCGAGGCATCGGCCCCCGGCTCGGCGGTCGCCGGCCCGGCGATCGGCTGCCCGGCGATCGGCTCCGCAGCCGACTGCCCGGCGTCCGGCTGCCCGGCCCCCGGCCCCTTGGCCGACTGCCCGGCGTCCGGCTGCCCCGCCGTCGGCGGCCCCGCGGACACGGACTTGCCGTGCTCGGCGCGACCCTGCCGCCTGCCGCTGCTCACGCGATCCGCCCCGGCTCCGCGGCGGCCTCCTGGACGGCCGGCTGCCAGCCGGGCCCGCGGAAGACCCGCCCGGCCCGCTCGCGCCAGGTGCGGGCCGCCCGTACATCCCGGGCGATCGCCGCGTACTCGTGCGTGGCCACCCGCAGCGGGTTGTACGTCCCGATGTTCTTGGTAAGCCCGAAGACGGGCCGCTCCGTCTCCGGCGCGAAGGACCCGAAGAGCCGGTCCCACACGATCAGGATCCCGCCGAAGTTCCGGTCCAGATAGCCGCCTTGGGAGGCATGATGAACCCGGTGGTGGGAGGGCGTGTTCAGTACGAACTCGAAGGGCCGCGGCAGCTTGTCGATCCGCTCGGTGTGCACCCAGAACTGGTACACGAGGTTGGCGGACGAACAGAAGGCGAGGGCGGCCGGATGCACGCCGCAGGCGATGAGCGGCAGATAGAACGGCCAGACGGTCAGGCTCGTCCAGGGCTGACGCAGCGCGGTGGAGAGATTGAACTTGCGGCTGGAGTGATGGACGACATGGCAGGCCCACAGGATCCGGATGACATGGTGGCCGCGGTGGGACCAGTAGTAGAAGAAGTCCTGCGCGAGCAGCATCAGCAGGATGGTCCACCACAGCACGGGGACGCGGGCGGGGGTGAGTTCGTAGACCCCTGTGTAGATCGCGACGATGGGGATCTTCCACAGGATGTCGAAGACGAGGCTGCCGAGCCCCATCCCGATACTGGTGGCGGCGTCTTTGGTCTCGTAGCCTGCGGCGTCCTCGTCCGGATGGAGCCGGTAGCTCACCATCTCCAGGACGGTGAGCAGGACAAAGGCAGGTATCGACCACAGCACGACATCGGGCAGGTTCGGCATGCGAGCACCGTAGAGGCGGGGGCCGGACCACGGCTAGACGTTGTTACCCACAAGTATGCGAGACAACTTGTCAGCTGCTTTTGGTGACTTCTGCCAACTCGGCGGGTCAGACAACCCGGCCCCTCAAACGCCCACCGCGCCGAGCAACGACCCCGCGCCGTACGTCACCGCCATCGCCAGCGCTCCCCCGCCGACGTTGCGAAGCGCGGCCGGACCCACCGCCGCCCCGCCCAGGCGGGCGCTCCACCAGCCCGTCAGACCCAGGGCCGCGAGCACCGACAGGACCGTGACCGGCAGGCGCAGGGATGAGGGCGGCAGGACGATCGCCAGCAGCGGGAGCAGCGCGCCCACCGTGAACGCCAGGAAGCTCGCGCCCGCCGCGTGCCACGGGTTGGCCAGGTGGTCCGGGTCGATGCCGAGCTCCACGCTCGCGTGGGCGCGCAGGGCGTCGCGTTCGGTGAGCTGAACGGCGGCCTCGCGGGCCACCTCCCGCGAGATGCCGCGGGCCGCCAACAGGCCGGTCAGCTCCTCCAGTTCCTCCTCCGGCTGTTCGCGCAGCTCGCGCCGCTCCACTGCCAGTGCCGCCTTCTCGGAGTCGCGCTGGGTGGATACGGAGACGTACTCACCGGCTGCCATGGACATCGACCCGGCCAGCAGTCCGGCGATGCCCGCCGTGAGCAGAGTGGCGCGCGAGCCGGTGGTGCCCGCGACGCCGACGACGAGGCCCGCGGTGGAGACGATGCCGTCATTGGCACCAAGGACCGCGGCGCGGAGCCAGTTGAGGCGCTCGCCGAGGGCCCCGCCGTGCGCTTCGTCGTCGGGTGCGGCCCGGGATGCGTCAGTCACCCGGGGAGGGTCTCACCCCGGGGCTCACCACACCCGCACCGACCCGCCTCGGGCGAACGCGGGGGCTCTCGTTCGTACGCGGCGTCGGCAAGGGTGTGTACGGATCTCCGCTCGTCGACGTCGACGGTGCCGGCGAGCACTTGCGCGCCGGCCCTTGCGAGTTCGTCGGGTAAAGAGCCCTGCAGGCCCGAGAATTGGGGGCACCATGCCACGCACGCCGGGCGAAGGCGAGCTGTGGGACGCGGTGACGGCGGAACACGACCCGGCCCTGGCACGGGCGCCGGGCCGGCCGGCGGATCCGGAGGGGGCTTCTCACCACGCCCGTACGGGCGTTGGTGAGCACGCCGCCGGCGCCGTGAGGGAACGCCCCTGCGCCCTCCTGGCTCCCGCGGTGCGCGGGCCCGCTCGGTGGGCGTACAAGCGGACGGCCGAGCAGGGCTCGGGCGACGGAACGTGGCCGCCGAAGCCGCCGCCGACAGGCGGGTGTTGCGCCGTTGGCGCGGTTCCGTGTCCCCCGAGGGGGCGACCGGCACTGCCGGCCGGCAGGTACGTGACCTGGAGCGGTCACCACCGACGGCCTGACGCACCCGGCTCCGGCGGGTGGCTCGGCGACGGGGCCGATCCGGCGCTGTCAGTGCGGGCCCGTATTCTCTGTGACCATGCTCGACGACCGTACAACCGCAGCAACGGCGTGGCCGGCCGCGTATCCCCAGGGGTACGCGGTCGTCGACGTGGAGACCACCGGACTCGCCCGCGACGACCGGATAATCTCCGCTGCCGTGTACCGCCTCGACGCCCGGGGCAATGTGGAGGACCACTGGTACACCCTCATCAACCCGGAGCGGGATCCGGGTCCGGTGTGGATCCATGGTCTGACGAGCGATGTGCTGGAGGGCGCGCCGCTGTTCGGCGAGATCGCCGGGGAGTTCTCCGAGCGGCTGGACGGCCGGGTCCTCGTCGCGCACAACGCCATCTTCGACTGGTCGATGATCGCCCGGGAGTACGCACGGGCGCAGCGCACCGCGCCCACCCGGCAGCGGCTGTGCACCATCGCGCTCTCCAAGGAGCTGCGGCTGCCGCTGCCCAACCACAAGCTGGAGTCGCTCGCAGCGCACTTCGGGGTCGTGCAGCAGCGGGCGCACCACGCGCTGGACGATGCGCGGGTGCTGGCCGAGGCGTTCCGGCCGAGTCTGCACAGCGCGGCCCGCCACGGGGTGCGGCTGCCGCTGCTCGAGTGCCGTCCGCTCACCGAGTGGTCGGACTCCCCCGCGACTCCGCGGATCGGCTACCAGGCTTCGTACGGGCAGGGCAGCTGGCGGCCCTCGCGCAAGCGCCCGGCCTGCCCCTACCCCAACCCCGGGCGGTACGAGGTGGGCGGGCCGCTGATGCAGGGGATGCGGGTGGCGTTCTCCGGCGACACCTCCGTCGAGCGGGAGCTGCTGGAGGACCGGGCGATCGAGGCGGGGCTGCATGTCGCGACCAGCGTGTCCCGGCTGACCAGTCTGCTGGTGACCAACGATCCGGAGGCGTCGACTTCCAAGACCGTCAAGGCGAAGTCGTACGGCACGCCGGTCGTCGACGAGGCTGCCTTCACGCAGCTGTTGCGTGACGTGGCCCCAGCATCCGCGCAGGCATAGGCACCCGCACCCGCATCGGAGTGAACCCGGCGCGACTCGCCCGCCGCCCGCTCGCCCAGCGGCGCCCTCGCGTCCCACCCTGTGGCGCATGACACGTTGTGAGGTATGCGGAAACGACTACGACCTGGCGTTCTATGTAGAGACCCAGGACGGTGCGCGGCACGTATTTGATTCGTTCTCCTGCGCCATCCATCGCATGGCGCCCATCTGCGAGCACTGCCGCGTCCAGATCATCGGCCAGGGCGTCGAGGCCGACGGCCATTGGTACTGCGGAGCCCACTGCGCCCGCGCAGAAGGGAGGGCCGGGGTCGTCGACAGGGTGTGACCGGGCCGCAGCCCGGTCGTCGAGACCCATGCCGCGGCACGACGTGCTCCGGGTCCCCGCCGCCCGGGGATGATCCGCGGTAGACCGGGTGACCTTGCGAGCGGGGTCAGTTGTCCCCGCGACAGCGTGGCCTGCGGCCCGGACGTGGACCCCCCGTCCGGGCCGCGGGCCGCAACGGGTACGGTCGAAACCGTGTACCGCTTCCTGTTGTCCCGCCAGTGGGTGATCCTCACCCTCATCGGTCTCGTGCTCATCCCCACGATGATCGAGCTGGGCTTCTGGCAGTTCCACCGGCACCAGCAGCGGGTAGCGCAGAACACCCTGATCGCCAAGAACCTCGAGGCGAAGCCCGTCCCCGTGACCGAGCTCACCTCCCCCGGGCACACCGTCCCGCGCGCCGACTACTGGCGGCAGGTCACCGCCACCGGCAGCTACGACACCGCGCACGAAGTCGTCGTACGCCGCCGCACCTCCGCCGACGACCAGGTCGGCTTCCATGTACTGACCCCGCTGATCCTGGCCGACGGCCGGGCGGTCCTGATCAACCGCGGCTGGATCCCGGCCGCAGCCGACCAGCGAGCGTTCCCCTCCGTGCCGCCCGCCCCCAAGGGCACCGTGACCGTCACCGGCCGACTCAAGGCCGACGAGACGACGAAGGCCAGCGGTATCAAGGACCTGGCCGGTCTGCCGCCCCGCCAGGTCATGCTGATCAGCAGCGCGCATCAGGCCAAGGCGCTGGGCCGGACCGTGCTCGGCGGCTATCTGGAGCAGACCGCGCCCGAGCCCGCCGGCAGCAGCCCCGAACTGATCCCGGACCCCGACCACAGCTCCATCGGCGCGCACATGGCGTACGCCGTCCAGTGGTGGCTCTTCACGGCTGCGGTACCCGTCGGCTGGGTGATCCTCGTACGGCGTGAGAAGCGCGACCGCGAGGCCGCTGCGGCGCAGGACGCCCCGCAGCCCGCCCCGGCGACGGTCTAGCAGCCGGCCGTTGCGCGGGCCGCGGCTTAGCAGCCGCCCGTGGCGCGGGCCGCGGCTGCTTAACCCCCGCGCGGGGCGGGAACACGCCACTGCGTGACGTTACGCATCGAGGACTACGCCCTCATCGGCGATCTGCAGTCCGCCGCGCTGGTCGGCAAGGACGGCTCCATCGACTGGCTGTGCCTGCCCCGCTTCGACTCGGCGGCCTGCTTCGCCGCGCTGGTCGGCGACGAGGAGAACGGTCACTGGCGGATCGCCCCGAAGGGCGCGGGCCTTTGCACCAGCCGCCGTTACATCGGCGACTCGCTCGTCCTGGAGTCGGTGTGGGAGACGCGCACCGGCAGGGCCAAGGTCATCGACTTCATGCCGCAGCGCGACACGACCCCCGATGTCATGCGGATCGTGGAGGGCGTCAGCGGCACGGTCGAGATGAGCGCCGTCCTGCGGATTCGCTTCGACTACGGCTCCATCGTGCCGTGGATGCGGCGCGCGGACGGCCACCGGGTGGCGGTCGCCGGTCCCGACTCCGTATGGCTGCGCAGCGAGCCGAACGTCAAGACGTGGGGTCAGCAGTTCAGCACCCGCTCGGCGTTCACGGTCGGCGCGGGCGAGAAGGTCGCGTTCGTCCTGACCTGGTATCCCTCGCACATGCCTCGGCCGGAGCTCATCGACCCCTACGAAGCGCTGGAGAACAGCCTGGAGGACTGGGCCGCGTGGTCCTCGGACTGCGCGAGCGAGGGCCAGTACCGCGAGGCAATCGTCCGCTCGCTGATCACCCTCAAGGCGCTCACCTACGCCCCGACCGGCGGGATCGTCGCCGCGCCCACCACCTCCCTGCCGGAAGAGCTCGGCGGCGTACGCAACTGGGACTACCGCTACTGCTGGCTGCGCGACTCCACTCTCACGCTTGGCGCACTGCTGACTGCCGGCTATCTGGACGAGGCGAAGGCCTGGCGTGACTGGCTGCTCCGCGCGGTGGCCGGCGACCCGGCGGACCTGCAGATCATGTACGGGCTGGCGGGCGAGCGCCGGCTGCCCGAGACCGAGCTGCCGTGGCTGTCCGGCTACGCGGGCTCCATGCCGGTCCGCATCGGCAACAAGGCCGTGGAGCAGCTGCAGCTCGATGTGTACGGAGAGGTCATGGACTCCCTCTACGTGGCGCGGCAGGCGGGTCTGCCCGCGGAGAAGCACGTCTGGAATCTGCAGCTCAGCCTGCTCGGCTTCCTGGAGTCCAAGTGGCGCGAGCCGGACGAGGGGCTGTGGGAAGTGCGGGGCCCGCGGCGCCACTTCGTGCATTCCAAGGTGATGGCGTGGGTGGCGGCGGACCGTGCGGTGCGCACCCTGGAGGCGAATCCGTCGTTGCACGGCGACGCGGACCGGTGGCGGGCGATGCGGGACGAGGTGCACCAGGAGGTCTGCGAGGAGGGGTACGACCCGCAGCGGAACGCCTTCACGCAGTTCTACGGCTCCGACGAACTCGACGCTGCGGCGCTGCTCATTCCGCGGGTCGGATTCCTGCCGCCAGAGGATCCGCGGGTGATCGGGACAGTGGACGCGGTACGGGACGAGCTGGGGGCCAACGGCGCTCTCGTACGCCGCTACAGCACCGAGGGCAGGGCGATCGACGGACTGCCCGGAGGTGAAGGGGCGTTTCTGGCCTGCTCGTTCTGGCTGGTGGACGCGCTGCGGATGACGGGGCGGGTGAAGGAGGCGCGGGAGCTCTTCGAGCGGCTGCTCCTCCTGCGCAACGACGTCGGGCTGCTCGCCGAGGAGTACGACCCGGTGGCCCGTTGCCAGCTCGGGAACTTTCCGCAGGCGTTCAGCCATATCGCGCTGGCGAACTCGGCCCTCGCGCTGAGCCGGGAGGAGACGGCAGGATAATAGGGCCATGGATCTTGGATTGAAGGACCGCGTTTACGTCGTCACAGGTGCGTCGCGGGGGTTGGGCAATGCCGGAGCGCGGGCGCTGGTCGCGGACGGCGCGAAGGTCGTCATCACCGGCCGCGACGCGAAGTCCGTCGCGGACGCCGCCGAAGAACTCGGCCCGAACGCGGTGGGCATCGCCTCGGACAACGGCGACCCGGAGGGAGCGGAGCGCCTTGTCGCCGCGGCGCGGGCGCACTTCGGCCGCTTCGACGGCATTCTCATCAGCGTGGGCGGCCCGCCGCCGGGGTTCGCGGCGGACAACACGGACGAGCAATGGCTGATGGCGTTCGAGACGGTGTTCCTGGGCGCGGTACGACTGGCCCGCACGGCGGCCGCGGCGCTCGGCGAGGGCGGTGTCATCGGCTTCGTCCTGTCCGGCTCGGTCCATGAGCCGATCCCGGGCCTGACGATCTCCAACGGTCTGCGTCCGGGCCTGGCCGGCTTCGCGAAGTCCCTCTCGGACGAGCTGGGCCCGCAGGGCATCCGGGTCGTGGGCCTGCTCCCGTCCCGCATCGACACGGACCGCGTCCGCGAACTCGACGCGCTCTCGGGCGACGCGGACGCGGCCCGCACGGCGAACGAGTCCCGCATCCCGCTGCGGCGCTACGGCACGCCGGAGGAGTTCGGCAACGTGGCGGCGTTCCTGCTGTCGCCGGCGGCGTCGTACTTGACGGGCGTGATGCTCCCGGTGGACGGCGGCGCGCGACACGGCTTCTGAGTCGGCGCAGGAGGGTGCGGGGTCGGTTTTCGCCGCGGTGCGGTGAGCGCCGCCGCCGGGTACGGCCCGCTGGGCGGAGCCCCCGCGCCCCCGCGGGACGTGGGTGCCCCGGCCTCTCACCGCCGGCACGGCCCGGTGGGCGGGGCCTTCGTCGTACGCCGCGTGTCCCCGCGGTTCAACCTTCAGGGTTCCGGGGCGGAGCCCCGGCGCCCCCTCAACTCACCCTCTGCGCCCGGTGCTTCGCCGCCCGCAAGCGGACCTCCGCCGGCAGCACCGTTAGGCCCGCAGAGTCTCGCGCCTGCCCCACCGCCTCCTCCGCAAGACGCGTCAGCGTCTCACCCGGTGACGCGTGCGGTTCAAGGAGCAGGCCCACCTGCGCCTCGGGCGCGTTCCGGCGGCCCGTCAGCGTCACATGCGCGCGGGACACGCCGTCCAGGGATTGCGCCCCGCCCTCCAGCACGCCCTCCAGCGCGCGGCCCCGCAGCAGCGCGCCCTCGCCGTCGCCGCTGTCGACGAGAACCTCCGTCAGCCGGGGGCGCCGAAGTTGGGCGAGCAGCCACCACAGTGCCAGGAGCAACAGCACCGCGAGTCCCGCGATGACCGCGGGCCACCACCAGCCCTCGTCGCGCCAGCGGTCCCGGTCCGCCTCGCTCAGCAGCACATCGCTCGGCCCGTCCCACGGCCACCAGGACGGCACCGGCCACCCCGCCCCCGCGGCGAGCACCGCGCCGCCCCCGCACAGCAGCACCAGCCCGGCGACGCCGAGCAGTACGCGATTGATCACCCGAAGCATCCGGCCTCACCTCTTCTTCGCCGGCGGCCGGCGAACGTGCACGGTCAGGGCGGGCGGCCTGGCAAGGCCGAGTTCCCTGATGCCTGCGCCCAGCGCCGCGTCCAGGTCAGCGCGGACGTCGTCGAGTTCGCGGAAGTGGGACAGCGCCCGCACCGAGACCTTCGTACGCCCCATCCGTACGCTCGCGGACTGCACCCCGGACACCTCCATGGCCCGGTCCCGGAGCACGAGCGCCGCGGCCTCCCGGTCGAGACCGGCTCGTACGGACGCGGTGTCGCGGCGCATCGGCAGCAGCGCCCGCAGTCCGGGCGTGACGGCGATGACGATCAGGCAGACGCCGAGGACCATCGCGGCCACCGCGGCCGCCAGCACCCCCAACTCGTCCACCCGCCACTTCGCGAGGTCCGCCGCGAGGGCGCGGCGCCAGTGCATGGCGGGGCGGTCGGCCCGTACCGCCGCGATGTCGTACAGCAGCAGCCCCGCGCCGCCGAGCACCACCAGGGCCAGCAGCCCGGCCGGCACCCGACGCGCGGACCAGAAGCGCCCGGCCTTGCCGCCGTCGCCGTCGTCCGTCGCCGCAGACGGCTGGTACGCCGCGGCCGACGCCGACTGGTCCAGATCGAGTACGGGCCGTACGGGCTCGCTCATCGGATCCTCCCCTGTGCCGCCCTGCGCGAGTGCACCGAGTGCAGCCGTTCGACCTGCACGGCCACCTCGGGCACATCCATCCCCGCCAACGCCTTTACCCGCTCGGCGACTCGGTGACGCACGGCACCGCACTGACCTCCGATTTCGGAGGGGTAGTCGAGTTCCAGGCTGATGCGCACGCGGGCGGCGTCATGGTGCACCGTGACCGTGGCACGGGGCGGCGCGCCGCCCGCGGGCACGCCGTCGAGCGCCTCCCGCGCCGCCTGCGCGGCGATCTTCGCCACCACCCGGTCGGCGATCGTGGTGGCTCCGCGCTCGGCGACTGCGACACTCCCCCTGTCTCCGGTGGGGGGATCCCCAGCGGCCACGGCGTGTCACCGCCGCCGGTCGCCGCGATCGCGACTGCGGAAGAAGTCGCCGGGTTCCATGTCGCCGTCGAGGAGCCGGCCCGCCATAAAGCCGACCGCCCCCAATGCGGCGACGAGTAGAAATGCACCAAATCCGCCGAAGTATCCGGCGAAGCCGAGTGCCATGCCGGCCAACAGGCCGACCACGGTCATGCTCATCGTGGGCTCCTCTACTGGAGACGCGGCTCCGGCTCGTCCTCTTCCTCATCGGGCAGCTTCACATCGCTGACCGCGATATTGACCTCGACGACTTCGAGTCCTGTCATACGTTCCACAGCGGAGATGACGTTCTCGCGGACGGCGCCGGCGACGTCGGTGATGGAGACGCCGTAGTCGACGACGATCTCCAGGTCGAGGGCCGTCTGTACCTCGCCGACCTCGGACTTCACCCCGCGGGTGGCACTGGACCTGCTGGTGCCGCCGGGCACCCGGTCGCGGACCGCGCCGAAGGTGCGGGAGAGGCCGCTGCCCATCGCGTGGACGCCGAGCACATCGCGGGCGGCGAGGCCGGCGATCTTCTCGACCACCCCGTCGGCGATCGTGGTACGGCCACGGGACGCGGGATCGCCGCCCCCGCGCTTGGCCACTGAGGTCCTCCTGGGCACCTCGCCCGAGCCGGACGGCTCGCCGCCAGAATTCTCGGGACGGTTTCGCTGAGAGGTTTCGGTCATGGCCGTGGGTCCTTTCCGGGCGGTGGGGACTCCCTTTCCGGGGGGCGTGACGGAGACTCTGCTGCCCACATTAAGTGCATTTGCCCCATTTTGCGCCGGAGATGCGGCAGGCTGGAGTAATGACCACTGCTGATGCGGTAAGGCGACGGCTGGGGCTCGGCAGGCTGCTTCCACTGGGCGGAGCGGCTGACGGGGCCTGGCTGGCGGAGCGGGCGGCCGAGGCGGTGCTGCGGCGGGCGGCAGCCGAGGTGCCGGGGGTGGTTCCCGGTCGGCTCAGGCTGGCGCTGGTGGATCCCGGTGCGACGACTGCTCCCGCCGTGCCCGCCCCGCCGAGCGCGCTGCCGCCGGGGCCGCTGCGGATTGAGGCGGATTTCGCGGCCGTGGCGCGGGACCCGCTGCCCGCTACCGCGTCCGCGCTGCGCACCGTGCTGTTCACGGCCGCGGCGGAGCAGCTGGATCTGGAGGTTGCGGAGGTGGATCTACGGGTGACGGAGCTGCTGGACGCCGTTCCGGAAATCGTGACCCCCGCTCCCCCAACCGAGGTACGGGCCGCCGCCCCGACGGAGCCGGCGGGCACGGCGGCGTCCAGGGTCCCGGGTGTCGCGCATCTGACGGCCACCCTGGGCACGGCGGTGCATCTCGCGCCCGACCATGTACGCGTCGAGGTGGCGACGGCGAGCGGCCACCGCCCGCTGGAGGTGGTCCGGGCGGTCCGCGAGGCGGTGACGACGGCGCTCGCGGACGGCCGCCCGGTGGCGGTACTGGTCAGCTCGGTCTCGGCCTGAAGGGGAAAGCGGGGGAAGCGGCGGAAGCGGGGCAGACGGCAGGGATCAGTCCCCGATGCCCGCGAGGTCGCGCAGTCGGCGCGCCTGCGCCGCCCGCTCCGCGATGCGCTGCTCCTCGTACGAACGCTCGCTCACACCCTGCAGCAAGGCCTTCGTCTCGATGACCGCGTCCCGTGGCGCCGCGAGCAGCGCACCCGCCAAGTCCCGGACCGCACTGTCGAGTTCGTCCGTGGGCACGACGAGGTTGGCAAGGCCGGTGCGCTCGGCCTCATCCGCGTGCACAAAGCGGCCCGTCGCGCAGATCTCCAGCGCGCGGGCGTAGCCGACGAGCGACACCAGCGGGTGCGTGCCGGTGAGGTCGGGGACGAGCCCGAGGCTGGTCTCGCGCATCGCGAACTGCACGTCCTGCGCGACGACCCGGAAGTCGCAGGCGAGGGCGAGCTGGAATCCGGCACCGATCGCATGACCCTGGACGGCCGCGATCGTGACGATGTCACTACGGCGCCACCAGGTGAACGCTTCCTGGTACTCGGCGATGACCGCGTCGAGCTCCGTGTCGGAGCCGCGTGCGAGGTCGAGGAAGGACGGCTCGCCGTCGAAGCCCTCGGGCGTGAACGCCTGCCGGTCGAGACCGGCGGAGAAGGACTTGCCCTCGCCGCGCAGCACGACGACCCGCACATTGCCCGGCAGCGACCGACCCGCCTGCGCCAACGCCCGCCACAGAGCGGGAGATTGGGCGTTGCGCTTGCCCGGGTTGGTCAGGGTTACCGTGGCAACCGCATCCTCGACGGTGAGCCGTACGCCGTCCTTGTCGAGCACAGAGTCGAGCGAAGTCATGGGGCGCCTCCGGCTTCGGGTGCAGTCAGTGCTGACGAAAATAAGTGACTGCACAGTAACCACCCGGCCGACCCTGCGACCGACCGGGTGGCCACCGTGGAAACCGGTGGACCGAAGGAGCCCGGCCGTCAGGCCGTAGCGGCCTTCTTGCCTCGCGTCGCTCCGCCGCGTCCCCGAAGCGTGACTCCGGACTCGCTGAGCATCCGGTGGACGAATCCGTAGGAGCGGCCGGTCTCTTCGGCCAACGCCCGGATGCTCGCACCGGAGTCGTACTTCTTCTTCAGGTCTGCCGCGAGCTTGTCGCGCGCGGCGCCGGTAACCCGGCTGCCCTTCTTCAGAGTCTCGGCCACCCGTGCCTCCTCATGGGAAGTGCGCTCTGGACTCTCATGATCACCCCTCGGGGGCTTCCTGGCCACCCATTCGGCAAGGTCCGTGCGACAAGCTTTGCCGCGCACCAAGCGGCCGCCACGACCGGAATTCCTCATTCCGCACGCTCGTGTTCGCACGTCCGAGCGGGTTGCCGCCAGAAATAGCAGGTCAGCGACGCGCCGGGGAGACAGGCGCGGCCCGACACCCAATGGAGAGGATCCGCTCGGTGCCACGCCGTGGTACGAGACGCACTCACTCAGATGATGGATCACCCGTAAGCCGAATGATCCATACGGAGTGGATCAGCACCGGTCCGGACCGGAACGAGCCGGGTCAGGCGAGCGCCACCAGGTCCGCGTAGTCCGCGCCCCACAGGTCCTCGACCCCGTCCGGCAGCAGGATGATGCGCTCCGGCTCGAGCGCCTCGACCGCTCCCTCGTCGTGCGTGACGAGGATGACCGCGCCCTTGTAGGTGCGCAGCGCGCCGAGGATCTCCTCGCGGCTGGCCGGGTCGAGGTTGTTGGTGGGCTCGTCGAGAAGCAGGACATTCGCGGACGAGACGACCAGCGTGGCCAGTGCGAGGCGCGTCTTCTCACCGCCGGAGAGAACCCCGGCCGGCTTGTTGACGTCGTCCCCGGAGAACAGGAACGAGCCGAGCGTCTTGCGCACGTCGACAAGATCGAGGTCGGGCGCGGAGGAGCGCATGTTCTCCAGGACCGTGCGGTCCGGGTCGAGGGTCTCGTGCTCCTGGGCGTAGTAGCCGAGCTTGAGGCCGTGGCCAGGGGTGACCGCCCCGGTGTCCGGCTTCTCCACTCCGGCGAGCAGCCGCAGCAGGGTCGTCTTGCCCGCTCCGTTGAGGCCGAGGATGACGACCCGGGAGCCCTTGTCGATGGCGAGATCCACATCGGTGAAGATTTCGAGTGAGCCGTACGACTTGGACAGGCCCTCCGCGGTCAGCGGGGTCTTGCCGCAGGGCGCGGGCTCCGGGAAGCGCAACTTGGCGACCTTGTCGGAGGCCCGGACCTCTTCGAGACCGGCGAGCAGCCGCTCGGCCCGCTTGGCCATGTTCTGCGCGGCCACGGTCTTGGTGGCCTTGGCCCGCATCTTGTCGGCCTGCGAGTTGAGGGCGGCGGCCTTCTTCTCGGCGTTCTGCCGCTCGCGCTTGCGGCGCTTCTCGTCGGCCTCGCGCTGCTGCTGGTAGAGCTTCCAGCCCATGTTGTAGATGTCGATCGTGGAGCGGTTGGCGTCGAGGTAGAAGACCTTGTTGACGACCGTCTCGACGAGGTCGACGTCGTGGGAGATGACGATGAAGCCGCCGCGGTAGGTCCTGAGGTAGTCGCGCAGCCAGACGATCGAGTCGGCGTCGAGGTGGTTGGTCGGCTCGTCGAGGAGCAGGGTGTCGGCGTCCGAGAAGAGGATGCGGGCGAGCTCGACGCGGCGGCGCTGACCGCCGGAGAGCGTATGCAGCGGCTGACCGAGGACCCGGTCGGGCAGTCCGAGCGCGGCGGCGATGGTGGCGGCCTCGGCCTCGGCGGCGTAACCGCCCTTGGTGAGGAACTCCGTCTCCAGGCGCTCGTACTTCTTCATCGCCTTCTCGCGGGTGGCGCCCTTGCCGTTCGCCATCCGGTCCTCGTTCTCGCGCATCTTCTTCAGCACGGAGTCGAGGTCGCGGGCGGAGAGGATCCGGTCGCGGGCGAGGATGTCGAGGTCGCCGGTGCGCGGGTCCTGCGGGAGGTAGCCGACCTCGCCGGAGCGGGTGATGGTGCCGGCGGCGGGGATGCCTTCGCCCGCCAGGCATTTGGTGAGGGTGGTCTTGCCCGCTCCATTGCGTCCTACCAGCCCGATGCGGTCGCCTTTGGCGATACGGAAGGAAGCGGACTCGATGAGGACGCGGGCGCCTGCGCGCAACTCGACGCCGGAAGTGGTGATCACGGAAAGACTCCAGGGCGGTATGGACGGCGGAAGGGACGGGCGTGGGAGCTTCGACGCCGTCTAATGCGCAAGGAGAATTGCCATACCGGCCAGTCTAGCGGGGCCGTGCAAGTGGTTTTGCGCCGGCTTTCCCGGCCGCTTCAGTGGCGACGCCAGGCGCAGCTCCTGATCAGGCGCGGAGCGTAGCGATGTCATCACGACAAAAAGGGCAGGGTCCACCGGGCTGATACGGGCGACATGGCCCAGTGCGACACCTTCCGCTGAGTGTCAGTGGCGGCTGCGAGACTGAGACGCAGATCACATTCAACCGTCGAGCATGAAGGAGTGATCGAGATGTCGGAGTCTCCAAGCATCTGTCCGACGCTGCTGTACGCGGACGCGAAGGCTGCGATCAAACAGCTCACCGAGGCCTTCGGCTTCACCGAGCGCGCGGTGTACGAGGACGAGGCGGGCAGGGTCGTGCACGCCGAGCTGACCTTTGGCAACGGCATGGTGATGCTGGGCAGCAAGGGCACCGGCAGCGAGTTCGACAAGCTGATGAAGGACGCCGGTCCGGTGGGGGTGTTCGTCCATGTCGACGATGTCGACGCACACCACGGCAGGGCGGTGGAGCGCGGGGCGGACATCGTGATGCCGCCGACCGACCAGGACTACGGCGCGCGCGACTACATGGCGCGTGACGTCGAGGGCAATGTGTGGAGCTTCGGCACGTACACGCCGGGGGCGGAGTCTTAGCCTCGCTCGCGTCCCGCGCGTGGTCCTCAATCGCCTCATGGGCTTGATTTCAAACCCGTGGGGGTCCCCCGGACGAAGTCTGGGGGAGATTGAGGAACCGGCTCGCCGTCGCCCGGGCTAGGCGTCTCCGGTGTGCACCTGGAACGCCGCCCTGCGTACGGCCTTGGCCAGAGCCGGGTCCGGGTGCGCGGCGGCCAGGGCGACCAGGACCTGGACGGTGCGGGGGTGGCCCCCGGCGCGGACCTCTTCGAGCAGCGCCGGGACCGTGCCCTGCACCGCGGAGTCGAGATGGCGCAGCAGCAGCTGGGGCTCGCCGTGGTCGGCGACGGCCGCCGCGGTGTCCACCCAGAGCCAGGTCGCTTCCGCGCGGGTGAGGACGTCGGCGGCGTCCTCGGGGTCCGCGCCTTCGTACTCGGCGAGCCAGAGCAGGACGTAGGGCCGCAGCCAAGGCTCGCCCGCGGCGGCGCGGACCTCGGCCACCCCGGGGGCGCCCACGACCCGCACCGCCGCGAAGGGGAGCCCGC
>NZ_JBSFMS010000094.1:0-30350 GCF_053599675.1 Streptomyces sp. NPDC000880
CAACCACTCGCGCGGCGACGGGCACCAGTGGAAGAAGTCCAGCTCCTCCTGCGCGGCCTGGTCCAGGCCTCCCTCGGCAGGTCCCACGGAGTTACGTACGGCTCAGGCCGACCGGTCGGTGGCCAGCCTGACGAACCCGACGAGATCGACGCAGCGGCCACACTTGACTTCGGACCGTGATTGTTCATCACGTACAACGGGGGCAAGGTGCCGCAGCAGGTGATCTCTGGCCGCTACGAACACCTGGAGCAGTTCAACGAGGGCGGCATGGGCGTCGTATGGCGCGGCTATGACGCCGTCCTCGACCGGCCCGTCGCCGTGAAGGTCATCCGGCAGGCGTCGATCACCTCCCCGCACCTGGCCGAGGAGTTCGCCAAGCGGTTCCGCCGCGAGGCCCGTATCACCGCGCGCATCCAGCACCCCGGCGTGCCGCAGGTGTACGACGCGGTCCTCGACGAGTCGTACGAGCGGCTGTTCGTGATGGAGCTCGTCGACGGCATGTCGCTGTCCGCCTACCTCCACCCCGACCACCCCCTCCCCATCAGCTGGGCAGCCGCCGTCGCCGCGCAGGTCGCGACCGTACTGTCGTACGCGCACGAAGTGCCCGTGATCCACCGCGACCTCAAGCCGGGAAACATCCTTGTCGCCCGCGACGGCACCGTGAAGGTCCTCGACTTCGGCATCGCGGCGATCCTGCGCACCGACGTCACCAAGCTGACCGCGACCGGAAGCCCCGTCGGCACCTACCAGTACATGTCGCCCGAGCAGGTCCGGAGCGGGCGCATCACCCCGGGTGCCGACCTGTACGCACCGGGCTGCGTCCTGCACGAACTCCTCAGCGGACGGGTCGTGTTCACGGCTGAGAGCGAGTACCTGCTGATGTTCCAGCACGTCAACGCCGCCCCCACCCCGCTGCGGCAGTGCGCCCCGACGTCCCCGAGGCGCTGGAGGAGCTGGTCCTGCACCTGCTGCGCAAGGCCCCCGAGCAGCGGCCCGCCGACACGCAGGAGGTGTACGAGCGGCTGCTGCCGTTCCTCCCGCCGCCCGGCCAGGAGCCCACCGCGGCCGAGGCCGGACCGGCTGGCGTACCCGATCCGACGGGCTTGTTCCGCCACCCCTACGCGCCCCGCGCCCGCACCCAGGCGTCGTCGGCCGGAAGTGCTGCGCCCGCCGGCCCCGCCCCGGGGGCCCAGCCGGTGCCCGTTCCCGCCCAGCTGCGCCAGGACATCAAGGAGGCGTACGACCATTCCGACGCCCTCCTGGAAGAGGAACGCTTCGCGCAGGCCGCCGAGGTGCTCAGCGAGGTCATCGAGCCCGCCACCCTCGCCCTCGGCTCCGCGAGCAAGCCGGTCCTGGCCCTGCGCCGCCAGCGAGCCGCGATCCGCCTCCTCGGTGGCGACTACCGGGCCGCCCTGCCCGAGTTCGACAACCTCGCTGACGCTTACGCCCGTATCGCCGGACCCACCAGTGAGCAGGCCCGGGCCTGCCGCGCCCAGGCCGCCCGCTGCCGCGCCGAACTGGGCCAGGTCACCGATGCGCTCGCCGCGCTCCAGGGCGTACTGGACGTCGTACGGACCCTCGACAGCGACGTCAGCGAGGAGGCCGTCGAGCTGCGGCACAACATCGGGATGCTGCTGCTTGCCCAGGGACGAGCGGCCGAGGCCTGGCAGATCCTCGAACCACTCCACCAGGACATGTGCGTGCTGTTCGGCCCCGAGGACGAGTTGAGTGTCGAGATCGCCGAGGCACTCGCAGTGATCCGCCTCGGCCTCGACGGCGACGCCACCGGATGAGCTACGCGTACACCTAGTACACCTTGAACTGGTAGGACCCAGGCAGCACGTACTCAGAACAGAACGCCTTGCCGCACCTCGCCTTCGACATGGGCTTCTGCGCCCAGCTCGGCAAACTCCAAGGCACCTTCAAGCAGGGGGCCTTCGACGCCCGGGAGAAGTTCGACGCGGGACAGCCTGCACGCATCCTGATCGGGCCGGCCGAGCCCCGTTCCTGACGGAGGCGGGCGTCACGGCCTGAGGGCCCAGCAGCTCCCACACACACGCACAACAAATCAGAATGCGCTGATCGTGACCGAGCTCGGCCTTTCTGTAAGAGGCGGCGTTCAGGTTTATGCATCAACGCAATCAGAAATCTTCAAGCATCAGGGTTATGGCTTGCGCATTGATGACTGCTGACGTGGTGTCGACTATCTGACATCCATGGGGTATCCCGACGGTGGTGGTCCGACCGCCGAGGAGCGGGCGCTGGGGAGGCATGTGCGGTTCCCGGCCCGGTCCGATTGTCGAAGAGGGGGCGCGGCGGGAGCAGGTGCGGTTCCCGGCCGCTGAGATGTTCGCCGTGGGGCGAGTGAGGTGGAAGTGACCTCCCGGAAAGGTCTCGTTTTCCGGCGGAGAGGAGAGCAAATTCCCGCGTCCGACGGCGCATCACGAGCACGCCCGCAATGCTGCCGGACTTCACAAGGTGCCGCGAAGGCAAAAGAGTTCACCCGCCCTGCCTGCTGACGCCGCACCAGCGCCCCCGTATTCACGTGCGCTCTCAGCACCCAGCACACAAGCATTCGGCAGGCAAGCGGTGAATCAGGGACTGACCGAAATACGCGGCACGGTAAGTGAATAGCGGAGGGACTCATTTCGGACTATCACGCGGGCACTTGCCAGACCTACGGTCGCTATTGCTCCGCACATTGACTGGCGAACTGCAGCAATGTGCGCCCGAATCGACCATTGGGGGTACCACTCGTGCGCAGTCTCAGACAGGCACTTCTACCGCTGGCCACTGCCGCCATGCTGGCATTGGTCGGGGCTGGTCCCGCCACGGCGGGACCCGCACCCACCGGGCCCGGATCCGCCGCCGTCCCCGCCGGGGCCGCGACCACCGCCGGCCCCACTCCGCGGCTCGCCAACGGTACGCCGGTCGACTCGGCGGCCACCGCAGCCGAGCTGGCCCGCTACTGGACGCCGGAGCGGATGAGGAAGGCCATCCTGCTCGACCGGACAGCCGGGTCGCCGCGCGCCGCCCAGAGCAAGGCCGGACCCACCGGGCAGCCGGGATCGACCCCGCCCGCCCCGGGGCGGTCGGACACGCTCAGGCCGCTGGTCACTGAATCCGCCGCGGTGGGCAAGGTGTTCTTCACCAACCCCACCAACGGACTCAACTACTCCTGCTCGGCCAGTGCCCTCAACAGCGCCTCCAAGCAGATGCTGATCACCGCCGGCCACTGTGTACACGGAGGCAGTGGCGGCACCTGGATGACAAACTGGACCTATGCGCCGCGCTACCGCTCCGGCGCCCGTCCCTTCGGTACTTTCGCCGCCAAGCAGTTCCGCACCTTCAACACCTGGATCAGCAACAGCGACCTCGGCCGGGACGTGGCGATGGTGACCACCTGGCCGCTCAACGGCAACAAGATCGTCAATGTCACCGGCGGTCACGGACTGAGCTGGAACTACTCGCGCACCCAGGCCATGACCGTGATGGGCTACCCGGGCAACCGCGACAACGGCCAGATCCAGTGGGCCTGCCAGGGCACCACGCGAGCGGTCAGCGACGGCCGTATTGAACTCCAGTGTGACTTCGGCGGCGGATCGAGCGGCGGGCCGTGGCTGCGGGAGTTCAACGACTCCAACGGACTGGGGTACGTCAACGGAGCGATGAGCACGCTCGCCACAGGCGGCTGGAACCGGAGCTCGTACTTCGATGACGCCGTCAAGGCGATGTTCGACGCCCAAGGCAGCGTCACCTGACAACCTGACACCCTGACAAGGAGCAGCCCAATGCGTCGCAGTAGCTTGAGCCGATGGGGAACCGCCGCCGCCCTGCTCGCCGCTGTCGTGGCGTCGGCCGCCTGGCGTACCGCCGCGGCCGCCCCGGCCCCCGAGCCGCAGCCGGACTCCGGGACCACCAGCAGCGATGTGCGGCAGAGCCCCGACGAGGTGCGGGACTACTGGACGCCGGAACGGATGCAGGAGGCCCGGCCGGCACCCATGCCGGATGACGGCTGAGGACGGCGAGGCGGACAGGTTGGGCCGGGCCGTGGCGGGCGCGGGCGGTGCGGGCAAGTCCCGCGACCCCGCGCCCGTTCGGCCTGCGATGGATATGTGGCCGGCCAGCGCTCACGTGAGGCAGCGTCAGGCGCATGGGACGGGCCGTCTCCGCGCCGATCGGGCTACGGCGCTCGAACTCCTGGAGGGCTGCCTCTTCCGGATGCGGTGTGGTGCGGTCCGGGCCCGGCCGACTCGTGAATCGCACATCACAACAAACGAAGTCGCCCGGCCCTGCGGAACGTTCCGGTTAGGGGCGTTCGACCCATACGCCCCGCGGTTGCCGGCGCACCGGGCGCGCGGTGGGGGAAGTCGTTGCAGAGTGCCTCGAACACCTGTTTCGGGATGAGCGAGAGAACGTCGGTGCGATTACGTCACCAGGATGAAGGTGTCGTAGGGTATCGACGCCATTAACTGTCCAATCGTGTACCCGTGTTGACGGTTGGCCTGCGGTGCGTCCCCCCCCGTGTCCGTACTGGCTGATCGAGAGGACTCCGATGCCTGAAGCCCCGACTTTTACAGTGCGCCCGGAACCCGGTCGGCCGATGCCCCCGACACAGAATCGGAAACGGAAGAGGCACGGCAGGCCGTCGGCCCAGGAACCGGCGCCGGACTCCGCCACCCGGTTCCGTTTGGTGCGTCTTGCCGTCCTCCCCGCGGTTGTCATCGCCGTGCTCTCGACTGCCGTCGTCGTCTTTGTCCTGCTTTCTCAGGTGGGCACCGCCGACGCCGCCACCTGGGGCGTTCTCGTCGGCGCCGCCGTTCTCGGCTGTAGCTGCCTGGTCGGCGCCGTGGTGGCCGCCAATACCGAGGCCCGCGTCGCGGCGCGGCGGTACGCGTCGCTGCAGCGAATAGCTGCCGGCGGCCAGTCGGACCTGCAGGACCTGCTCCTCCGGCTCGATCAGGGCGAGCGACTTGAGCAGCGCCCGTTCGCCCATCACGCTCCGCCCGGAGGGGACGCGCTCGACCGTCTCGCGTACGAAATTACTCGCGGCCAGTGGCAGGCCGGGGCGGCCGTCGTAGAGGCGGCGCAGCTCGCCCGGAGCGCCTCGGAGGGGAGCGAGGAGAAGGTCGAGGTCTTCGTCAATCTTGCTCGACGGCTGCAGTCTCTCGTGCACCGCTCGATCGAGATGCTCGACCAGCTGGAGAACGAGGTTGAGGACCCCGAACTGCTCAAGGGCCTCTTTCACGTAGACCACTTGACGACCCGCATCCGGCGGCACGCGGAGAACCTCGCGGTGCTCGGAGGCGCCGTCTCCCGCCGCCAGTGGAGCCGCCCGGTGACCTTGACGGAGGTGCTGCGCTCCGCGATCGCCGAGGTCGAGCGCTACCCCCAGGTCAAGCTCGTGCCGCCGATCGAGGGGACGCTGCGCGGCCACGCTGTCGCCGACATCATTCACCTGCTGGCCGAATTGGTCGAGAACGCCACGATGTTCTCCGACCCGGGGACTCAAGTGCTGCTTCGCTCCCAAGGGGTGACAGCCGGGCTGGCCGTAGAGGTTGAGGACCGTGGGCTCGGGATACCCGCCCAGGAGCAGACGCGGATCAACGCGCTGCTCGCCGAACCAAACCACGTCGACGTCAGCAAGATGCTCGCGGATGGCCGCATCGGCCTTTTCGTGGTCTCCGCGTTGGCCCGTCGGCACGGCATCGCGGTTCAGCTGAGGAGCAACATCTACGGCGGCATCCAGGCGGTCGTCGTAATCCCGAACCGGCTGCTCGGTGATGAGTCCGTCGATGTGCCGCAGCAGGCGGCAGCCGACATGCCCCGGCCCGCCCCGGTGGTCCCAGCCCAGCCTCCTGCCACGCAGGCGGCGCCCGCGGCTCAGACCTTGGCCGCTCCCCCAGCGGTGGCGCAGCCGCTGCCTGAGGCCCGGCCTCTGACCATGTCGACGTCCGTACCGCAGTATCACTCCCGGACCGCCGAGCCGGCGGCACCGCGGGACCACCGCGGGCCCGCGCACGACGTCGACGCCCAGGACGGGCGACCGCAGTTGCCGAAGCGCCGCGCGCAGGAGCACCTGGTCCCGGAGCTCCGGGACACACGCAGCACTCGCATGACGGGGGACGAACAGGAAATGGAGCCCACCCCGGGCCTGGCGGCTGATTTCACGCGAGGCTTCAATCTCGCCGATGACGCACCGGGCGAGAGTCCCGCCAACAGCTCTCGCTAACCGCAGGCTCCGTACTAACCCCCAAGGAGAAGAACGCCACGATGGTGAGCGATATCCAAACCCGCCACGACAAGCTCGACTGGCTCCTGCAGAACCTGATTGACAAGGTGCCGGGCACCCGCCATGCACTGCTGCTGTCCTCCGACGGGCTGAAGAAGGCCGTTGTGGGGCTCAACAACGACGAAGCTGACCGCCTGGCCGCCATGGCGTCCGGGCTCAGCTCACTCGGGCGGGGCGTCGGCCAGCATTTCAGCGGCGGCGGCGAAGTGCGCCAGGTGGTGGTGGAGCTGACCACCGCATTCCTCTTCGTGTCCTCAGCGGGCTCAGGCGCCGTCCTGGCCGTCCTCGCCGGGCCGGAGACTCATGCGGGCACACTCGGCTACGAGATGGGAATGCTGGTCAAGAGCGTCCGCCCGTTCCTTGCCACGCCTGCCCGCCAGCCGGCGCACCCGCCGCACGGCACGGGGCGCTGAGGATGTCGGACGCGCAGGACGGGACGTGGCTGGACGACAAGGCCGGGCGTTTGGTCCGGCCCTACACCGTCAGCGACGGGCGCACCCGCCCCTCGGCGCACTTTGACCTTCTCACCCTGGTGATGGCCACCGGCACCCAGCCGAAGACCTATCTCGGCCCCGACCACGACCAGGTCCTCGACCTGTGCGGCGGCCCCATGTCGGTGGCCGAGGTGGCCGCCCACATGCGGCTGCCGGCCGTCATCACCAAAGTCCTGCTCTCCGACCTCAAGAAGCACGGGGCGCTCACCACACGGGCACCCCGTGCCGTCGAGGCGGCAATCCCAACCGACCGAAAAGTACTGGAGGCGGTGCTGCATGGTCTACGCGAGCGGCTCTGACCCCTTCCCCACCGCCCTGAAGATCCTCATAGCCGGAGGTTTCGGGGCAGGCAAAACGACCTTCGTCGGAGCGGTGAGCGAGATCGCGCCCCTGAGCACCGAGGAGCTGCTGACCCAGATCAGTGCCCGCACGGACAGCCTGCTCGGAGTCGAGGACAAGACGACCACCACCGTGGCGATGGACTTCGGCCGCATCACCCTCGACAAGGACTACGTCCTCTACCTGTTCGGCACTCCCGGGCAAGAGCGGTTCTGGTTCATGTGGGACGAGCTGTCCAACGGGGCGCTCGGCGCCGTGGTGCTCGCCGACACCCGCAGACTCGACCACTGCTTCGCCGCCATCGACTTCTTCGAACGCCGCAACATCCCGTTCGTGGTGGCGGTCAACGAGTTCGACGGCGCCGCCTACCGCTACCACCCTGAAGAGATCCGCGCCGCCATCGACCTCAAGCCCGATGTGCCCGTCGTGATGTGTGACGCCCGGCAGTGCAACTCCAGCACCGGCGTGTTGGTCGCACTCGTACAGCACCTGCTCAGCTCCGCTCCCGGAACGCCGGCGGCGGAGCCCAACCTGCTGCGCTGACTCTCGCTCAGCGCAGCCGAATCCGCCGTAGAACGGAGCTCCTATGTCTGCCCCTGGTCCCTCCGCCCCGTACGACCCGACCGGCCATCTGCTGCTGACCCCCGAGGACCGCGACGCGCCGGCCCGGGTGGCCAGGCTGCGCGAGATCGGGATCGGAGACACTCCAGTCGCGGAGTTCGACGAGTTCGCACGCAACCTTGCGCGAATCACGGGCGCGCCGTACGCGATGGTCAACTTCATAGATGAGAACCGCCAGTACTTCGCCGGGCTCTACACACCTGGGGCCGACCAGGCGGGGGTGGAGCTGATGCCTGCGCCGCAGCAGGCCCAGCCGGGCCGGGTGATGGCCCGGGATCACGGCTACTGCCCGCACGTCGTCGTGCGGCGCAAGGCGCTGGTGCTCGAGGACGTCTGCGACTATCCGAGGTTCGCCGGAAACCCGGTCGTGGACGAGATCGGCATTCGCTCGTATATGGGTGCGCCGCTGATCGACCGTCAGACAGGGATGGCCCTGGGTACGATCTGCGTAGTGGACACGGATACACGACCGTGGGGGCGGCAGGGTCTGGAAACCATCAAGTCGATGGCAAACGAACTGGTCGACCGGATTGACGACATGGAGGCCGGAGACCGACGCTGAGCGAGCGGAGGCGCCCTCTGCGGGAGGGCGCCTGATACAGATGAAGGAGCCGCGGGCACGACGCTGTGTCCGTGGCTCCCTTGCGTTCACACCGAAAAGCCAACTGTCTCGAGCTGCCCTTCCAGAGGCTCCGTCCGCGCGGTCCGTACCAGGTCGGCCATGCGCTCGGACCACTGGCCCTTGGCCGTGCCGAGCGCCACTTCACCCAGGCGCAGGAGCTGGATGTCGGAGGTACCGGCGGGTGCGTAGATGTGGTGGGCGTCGCGCAGGTAGCGCTCCACGGGGCGCTCGGTGAACAGGCCGCACGCGGCGTGGATTTCCAAGGCGTCGCGGGCCGATTCGATCGCGTACTCGACATTGAGGAATTTGGCGTTCATCAGCTCCGCGTCGCAAGGGAGACCGCGGTCGAGCAGGTACACGGCGTGGTAGGCGGCCAGCCGGGCGGTCATCAGCCGGGACTGCATCCTGCCCAGCTTGAGCTTGATGTTGCCGAGCTCGCCGAGCGGTTTGCCGTACCGCTCGCGCTCGATGCAGAAGGCGGCCGTCTCGTCGAGGACGGCCTGGTGGATGCCCAGGGAGACCGCGGTGAGGTTGGCACGGCCGTAGAGCACGCTTGAGGAGTACGCGACATCGAGGCCTTGGCCCTCCTTTCCGAGCAGATTCCCTGCCGGTACCCGGCAGTTGTCGAAGATCAGCTCGCCGAAGCTGAAGCCGTGCAAGCCCATAGCGGGCTGCTGCTCGGCGAGCGAGAAGCCGGGGCGGTCGGCCTCGACGAGGAAGGCCGACAGTCCCTTCGACCCGGCGCCGGTACGGACGACGACGCCGTGCAGGTCGCCGACGTGGGAGTTACCCACGAAGACTTTGCGGCCGTTGAGAATGTAGTCGTCGCCGTCGCGGACAGCGGTGCTGCCCATGCCCAGGACATGGCCCCCTGACTCTGGCTCGGTGACCGCGATCGTCGGCAGGCAGTCGCCGGCGGCGATGCGCGGCAGCCAGGTCTGCTTCTGGAGGTCGTTGCCGAAGTGGATGATCTTGGCGACGCCGAGCTGGGAGGCCTGGACCATCGCCCCCATCGCCCCGCTCACGCGGGACATTTCCTCGATAATGATCGTCTTGCCCAGGTGTCCGGCGCCCATCCCCCCGTAGGCGGGGTCGACAGTCGCCCCGATCCAGCCCTGGCGGGCGATGGCCCGGGCCAGCTCATGGTCAACGGACCCGGGAGAGGCCTCCATCTCCGCTATCCGCGGCCGCACCACTTGTTCGCCGAATTCACGCACCCAATGTCGCAGATCCTCGTGGTGTCGGTTGGTGAACAATTCCACGACAACAAGCCCTTCTCCGTGCTTCCTCCGTGTCCAGCGGGACACGGAGGTCGTCCGTCGGGCCGTGGCCCCCGCCCCTCAGGCGGCCGACCGTCATATGATCCATAAGTCGACCCATCCCAGCCAAGATCGTTTGGTGTCTTTGGCTAAAAAACGGCGGGTTGTGTTCTGAGTGCAACTGTGCGATGGGGAGCGGATCTTGCTCACATCCTGGTACTGCCGGGGCTGAAGCTGCGCGAGCGCGAGAAGACGAGCCCCTCCCTGCCCGTGGCCCGTCCACCAGGCACTTGCCCGGCGGGCCGACGGTCGTGCAGCGCTGAAAACCGGTCACCGAGCTCCGTACCGCCGATGACCCATGTTTGACCCGAGCACCCTTAGTGTTTCAGCCGTAAACGAAGGTCCCACGCCATGCCCCTCTGCACGGCAAGTGGTCGGCAGTTGCGCCGGCTTCTCGAGCGGACGCACGATGGACGCCTGCGGCCGCTTCGGCGAGGCGCGCCAGCCGGGAACTGGCGCGCCGTCGCCGACGTTGAACCCTCATGACGCTCTATGGCGATGACATGACAATACGGGACATCCTCACCAACGCCGGAGACATCTGGGCCGTGGTCGGTCTGTCCAACAACCCCGAACGGGCCGCCTACCGCGTGGCCGAGAAGCTGCAGCGCATCGGCAAGAAGGTGGTGCCCGTGCACCCCAAGGCCGAGACTGTGCACGGCGAGCAGGGCTACGCCTCGCTGGCGGAGATCCCCTTCCCGGTGGATGTGGTGAACGTGTTCGTCAACTCCGCCCTCGCCGGCGACGTCGCCGACCAGGCTGTGACGCTCGGCGCCAAGGCGGTCTGGTTCCAGCTGGGCGTCATAGACGAGGCCGCCTACGACAGGACTCGCGAGGCCGGACTGCAGATGGTCATGGACCGCTCCGCGGGACGGGAGATCCCCCGGCTGGGACTGAGCTAATGCTCCCCGCTTGACCGATTTCGACCGCGCTGCGCCGCGGAGGCGCGGATCGGGAACCAGTACGGCCACCGCGTGATCTTGGTGAGGCGTGTGGACTCTTTCAAGATCGTGCGGTGGCCGCAGGTCATAGGTAGACCCTGACCGGTGGCGTGTGCTCATGGACGAGGTGATGGCCCGGACCGCGGGGCGGTTCTCGCGAGTAGAACCGCGGGCGACAGCACGGGTGTTCGTGACTGGGATGCTGTCCGGCCTTGAACGCAAGACCCTGCTGGTCGTTGGCCGAGCACGCCGGGCATGACCGTCCGGAGGCGATGCAGCGGCTGCTGCGCAGGGCCCGGTGGGACGCGGACACGGTCCGGGACGACATGCGCCGGCTGGTCATGACCACCTCGAAGCGGCGGTCATACCGTCCATTCATCCGAACGTCTCCTGTGTGGAGGATCGGGCTATTCAGCCGACCTGTCCGCCGGCGACCTCGGCCGTGAACGCCGCCAGTGCCGCCGCGCCCACCGCCTTGTCCTGCTCGCCGTTGCCGCCGCTGACGCCGACCGCGCCGACCACCTGGCCGTCGTGGACGATGGGGAAGCCGCCGACGAAGGCGGCGAAGCGGCCCGGGTACATGTGCTGGATGCCGTACGCCTCGTTGCCGGGCAGGGCGGGGCCGCCCGGGGGCTCGTTGAAGAGGTGGGTCGCGCGCTGGTGCCCTGCGGCGGTGAACGCCTTGGCGATGGCGATCTCGACGCCCGTCAGCCGCGCGCCTGTCATGCGGTGCAGAGCGATCGGGTGCGCTCCGTCGTCGGCGATGCAAATGGTCTGCTTCACCCCGAGACGTTGCGCCTCGGCCTCCGCGGCCTCCAGCATGATCAGCGCGTCGGCGAGGGTCAGCCGGTGAATGGTGTGCATCAACGCTCCCGTGGGGTCAGGTAGTCGCAGTAGACGGTCTTGGTATCGGTGACGAAGTCGAGTGCGGTGCGGCCGCCCTCGGGGAAGGCGCCGGAACTGGAGGCACCCCAGCCGCCGAACGGCGGGGCGACGCCGTTTCCCGTAGTGCGCTCGTTGACCTTGACGATGCCGCAGCGCGCCTCGTGCAGGAAGCGGCCGGCGGTGCCGAGGTCGCGCGTGTGCACCGCGGTGACGAGCCGGTGGCTGTCGGCGTTGATGGCGGCGATCGCGCGCGCGGCGCCGTCGACGGGGACAACGGACAGCAACGGGCCGAATATCTCCTGGGTGTTCACCGGGTGATCTTCAGGTACGCCGGTCAGGACGGTCGGCAGGACCCAGTGGCCGGCCGGGTCCGCGGCGGGGGAGAGCGTGCCCTGACCCGCGACGGTCGCGCCCGCTGCCAGGGCGGAGTCCAGCAGCTTGGTGAGGCGCTCACGCTGCGCGGCGGTGGCTGCGGGGCCCAGGTCCGTACGAGGGTCCTGTCCCGGCCCGGCGGTGAGCTCGGCCGCCTGCTCGCCCAGCAGGGCAGTGAATTCCTCCAGTACAGCCCGTTCGACCAGCACCCGGTCCGTCCCGGTGCACACCTGTCCGGTGAGCCCGAGGGCACCTGCGGCGACTTCGCGGGCGGCGCGCGGCAGATCGGCGTCGGCGCAGACGAACGCCGCGTTGTGACCGCCGAGTTCGAACTGGAGCCGGGCCGCCGGGTTCGCCGTACGGCGCAGGGCCGCGCCTACCGCGTCGGAGCCGGTGAAGGTCAGCGCCCGCGTCTCGGGGGCACCGACCAGCGCCGCCATCGCCTCTGGGGAGTCACCCTGGACGACATGGAGCACATCCTCCGGAACACCGGCCCGGTGGCAGGCCCCTGCCAGGAACGCACCGACAGCGGCGGTCACGGGAGATGGCTTGAAGACAACTGTGTTTCCCGCGGCGAGGGCGGGCGCGATCTTGCGCGCGGCCAGGGAGAGCGGGAAGTTCCAGGGCGTGACGGCCACGACGACGCCCAGCGGGACCCGCAGTGTCCACGCCGAGGCCCCGGCGGACTCGCGCGGATACGTGGTCCCCTCCACAAGGAAGGCGAGTTGCGCCGCGAGCCGGAACTGCTCGACGGTCTTGGCGACCTCGCCCCGTGCGGCCTTGAGGATCTTTCCCTCCTCCCTGCAGATCAGCAGGGCCAGCTCGTCCGCCTCGGCAGCCAGCACATCGGCCGTCGCGTCCAGAGCGCGAGCACGCTGCCCCGCGGCAACCCGGGACCAGTCGTCCCAGGCCCGGTGCGCCGACCGTACGGCCCTCGTGGCCTGCGCGGCGGTGGCGGCGGGAATCTCGGCGACCAGTTCCGCAGGGGACGCGGGATCGGTGGAGACCAGTGTGTCCTGCGTCACGGCGGTCATGGCATGGTCCGCTGTACAAAATAAGTGGCGGGGTGGTGCATAAGGGAATTTTTCGACAAGACTGCCTCCCAGGTCCTTATACGTCTGCTGAACCTTGAACGATCCCTGCACAGCAGTCTTGGTCCGGACGGACCGGGCGGCTTCGTACAACCTGCACCTTCGCCGAGGGAGGATATAGGCAGATGGCACACAAAGAGGGGCATCACGCGTCATACGAGGAGGCGCCCGCAGCGGCGCCTCAGGAATCCGAGGTGACCGTCGAGACGCTGCTGAGCGAGCCCATGCTGCGAGGCCGTCTGCTGGGCGGCAAGTCAGGGCTGTACCGCCCTGTGCAATGGTGTCTGCCCCTGTCCGAGGTGGTCTCGGCATCCCAGCCGGGCCGCGCTCACCGCAGCTATTCCGACCCGGCCGAGCGCGCCGATCTGGCGGGCATGGTCGTGCACGTCCCGGCCGCCGAGCTGGCGGCCCACGCCCATGCACTCATGGAAGACCTGGAGCGGCGCGGAGCGTCCGCGGTGTTCGCCCGGCGGGCGCCGGGCAGCGACATCGACCTCGGTTCCGCCGCACGCGCCGCGGACGGCGTGGGGCTCCCGCTGGTGGGGCTGCCGCCGGAAGCGGACTACCGCTGCGTCGGGCGGCTCGTCGCGGTCAAGGCGATCGCCGGCACGGCCCATGTGCTGGAGTACAGCGTGCGGGTCCACCGCACGCTCGGCGAGGTCTTCGCCTCCGGCTCCGGGCTCCCGGCGCTCGCCGGTTCCATGTCGACGTTGGCCGGGGCCGCGGTGCTGATCATGGACGACTGCGGTGAGGTGCTGGCCAGAGCGGACGGCAATGGAGCGCCGCTGTACGAGGAAGGGCGGGAGCTGGCGGCGGAACTGCACGGGCGGCTCCTCGGGGAACGGCCCGGGGGGGAACCGGCGAACCGGGAGCCGCACGTGGCGGCCCGGGACATCGTGCTCGACTGCGGGCGCACCGGCCGGGCACATGTCGTCCTCGCCCCGGTCAAAGTGGCCGGGCAGTCCTACGGCACGGTCGCGCTGATCGAGCCCGTGCTGCCGCCGGACGCCCACGACCTGGCGCAGCACCGGGTGATCGTCGAGCAGGGGGCGCCGCTCGTCGCGTCCGAGATGCTCAGACAGCGCTCCGTGGCAGAGGCGGAGGAGCGGGCCAGGGATGACTTCCTGGACAGCCTGGCGCACGGGAGGTTCACGGATGTCCACGCCCTTGAGGCGCGTTCGCGCCACTATCGCTTCGACGTGGGGGCCCGGCACGTGGTGTTCGTGGTCGCCGCATCGACGCTCGATGCGGCACGTTCGCAGCATCTGCTGCGAACCGTCGCGCCCACCCGCGGCGCTCTCTCGGAGGGGTTCGTCATGGCCGGGTACCTCGGCCAACAGATTGTCGTCATACGAGAGTTGACACCCACGGGCGCAAGTTCGCGGTTCGACGCGCAGGCCGAGCACGCGGAGATCGAGCGGTTCGGCAAACAGGTGCGGCGAGCGGTGCGCGAGCGCGTCGACGGGGAGATCCAGATCACCCACGGGAGGGCCGCGCGCGGCGCGGCCGGCGTGGCGACGAGCTACCGGGAGGCACGGATCGCGCTGGAGCTGTCGCACCGCGTGGACGTTCCCGAGGTGTGCGGGTACGAGAGGCTGCGGGTCTTCGCGGCGATCGAGGAGGCGGCGGCGAGCCCGCAGGGGTCTGCGTTCGCGCAGGAAGTACTGGAGCCGCTGCGGCGCGTCGAGGGCCAGACCGGAGATCTGGAGCAGGTCGTGCTCGCCTACATCGCCGAGTCCGGCAACCTCAACGCGGCCGCGCGCAGACTCCAGCTGCACCGCAACACCATGCTGTACAAGCTCGAGCGGGCCTCCAGGGTGCTCCACATGGACATACGGGCGGCCGAGACCCAGTTCACGGTCTGGCTCGCCTACCGCATCCACACCCTCAACGACTCATTGCGGGCGCTGGAGGCCGAGCTCTCCCCGCCCGTCTGATCCGCCTGATTTTTCGGTGTACGTTGGCGTCCAGGCCGGCCGCCCATGCTGTCCGACGGATCGCCGCCGACGAACGCGAGGGCCAGCCCGGCTGCCACGAAGACGGCGCACACCACGAACACCGCCACCAGCTCATGCGGCCGCGAGCCCAGCAGTGCCACGCACGCCGCGCCCAGCGCCGTGCCGCCGAACCGGATCAGGTTGAACAGGCCTAGCCCGGCACCCGTACGCCCCGCCCTCGACCGCGAGGCACCCGTCGCCGCGGGTGTCTGGACGAATGCCACCCCGGCGCCAAGGACCATGAGCGCGGCCGCCAGCGGCAGGGCGTCACCGCCGAGCCCGACGACCATCGCGAGCAGTGCCAGACCGGCCAGGAGCGTGACCAGCCCGGCACGCATGACAAGCCGCCCACCGAGCCGCTCCGCGCCGAAACCCGCGACGGGGGCGAGCGCCGACATGGCGAGCGGCAGCGCGAGGACGGCGAGGCCCGCTTCGACGCTGGACGCACCGCGGGCGAGCACCAGGTAGGCGGGCGCCGCGAGCAAGGTCGCGCCGAGGGTGAACATCTGTGCCGCCACGGCGAACGCCGACCGTACATAGCGGACCTCGAGAAGGTGGTGCGGCGGCAGAAACGCCTCCGGGCGGCCCCGTTCGACCCGTACGAACGCCGCCAGGACGAGCGCTCCGGCGGCCACGACCGCCCACACCGTCGGGGATCCGGGACCGGCGGCGGGCACCGAAGCGGTCGCGCCGAGCAGGAGCGCGGCGCCGACGGTGAGGAGCGTGGCCCCCCGCCAGTCGAGCGGCGCGAGCACCTCCTTCCCGGCCCGAGTCCTGTCCGGGGGCAGCAGGAGCAGGCCGCCCGCGACGACCAGGACGGACAGCGGCACAATCGGCCAGAACACGGCCCGCCAGCCGAACCAGCCGGCCAGCAGGCCACCCGCGGTCGGCCCGAGGGCCTGGCCCGCGCCGTTCGCGGCCGCCCAGAGTCCAAGAGCCCTGCCGCGCCGGTCCGCCCCCAGCACCTCGACGACGAGCACCATGACCACGGGAAGTACCGGAGCCGCCGACAGGCCCTGCAGCAGCCGGAACGCGACCAGTTCGGGGAGCGACCGGGCGAACGCGGCACCCGCGGAGCCGATCGCCATCAGGAGCATCGCGGCGCACAGGACCCTACGTCGGCCGAGCCGGTCGCCGAGCCATCCGGACAGCGGCATGAGCGCGGCCAGGGTGACGGTGAACGCGGTGGAGACGAACACACCACGGCCCAGCGGAGCGTGCAGATCCGCGAGGATCGCGGACATCGGCACGTTGACGACGGTGTTGGCCATCGTGGTCGTGAGTGTGGCGGTGAGCAGGGGCAGAAGGCCGAGCCGGCCTCTGCGACGGTCTTGGCCCACGGCCCTGGTCCTCATTTCCCCTTACACCTGTCACAGGTGAGGTGCTCTGCGCTCCTTACCGACCCCACTTTCTGCCGGCGTCACGGCCCGAACCAGAGGCACAACGCACATTCTCCACAGCGGAATTTGTGCACGTGGACGACTGCTGCCGGTCACGCTCAGTCGTCGACGGCGGCGGTGAGTTCAATCTCGACGGGCGCGTTCGAGGGCAGCGACCGCACACCGATCGCCGTGCGCGCCGGCAGTTCGCCGAACAGATCGAGGAGTACGGCGGAGGCCCCGTCCGCCACCGCCGACAAGTCGTGGAAGCCGTCGGCGCACGCGACGTACACCGTCATCCGCAGGCAGCGCCGCAGCCGGCGGGTGTCCCCGAGGGCGGCGGTGATCGCCGTGACGGCGTTACCGGCTGCGATGCCCGCGGCCTGCCGGGCGGTCGGCAGGTCGACCTCCGCCCCGACCAGGCCGCGTACCGCCAGCTTCCCGTCGATCCGCGGCGTCATGCCCGCACTCACCGCCAGGCCGCCCTCGATGATGGCCGGCACGTATGCTCCCTGCGGCCGCGGCGCCGCCATGTGGTGATCAGACACCGAGCGCCACCCCGTCCTGACGCGAGTCGGCCCCGCCCAGCAGGCAGCCCCTTCCGTGGTCCACGGACACCACCATCGCGCTGCCTCCGCCCGCCCACGGGCCCGTTTCGCGTACGTCATGTCCCCGTGCACGCAGCGCGTCGAGCACCCGCGGGCCCAGCCGGGACTCGCAGCGCAGCTCCTCCGGCTGCCCGATGACGTCCGCGTCGCTGCCCGGATGGACGGCGAAGCGGGGCGCGTCCACAGCCGTCTGCGGGTCGGCCGCATGGTCGAGGAGGTGGGACAGCAGCTGGGTGTTCCACTGCACCTGGCCGTCGCCGCCAGGGGTATTGCCGACGTGCGCGAGACGGCCCGCCGCGTCGGTGACGATCCAGGCGTTGAGTGTGTGCAGGGGGCGACGGCGAGGCCGCACTTCGCCTGGGTGCCCGGGGACGAGATAGGCGCCGCGGCCCAGGCGGTTGTTGAGGATCACGCCCGTACCCGGCACGGTGACCCGCGATCCGAAGGTGAACGCGAGCGAATGGATCAGACTCACCGCGCGGCCCTCCGCGTCGACGGCGACCATCGAGGTGGTGTCCCCGTCGGCCCCGCCCGCGTATCCCGAAGGCACCACACCGTCCGTGATCCGCTCACGCGCCGCGGCCACGGCGGCAGGTGTCAGACACGCGCGCCACGCGTCGCTGTCGCTCGCGCACCGCTGGACCCGATCGGCGAACGCGAGCCGGGCGGCCATGGCCATCAGGTGCACCGAATCGGGACCCAGCCACGGCAGTCCGTCCAGCAGCCCGTCGCACACGGCGGCCTGCTGGAGCACCATCCAGCCGGGGGTCGGCAGGGGAGTCTGGTGGACGGTGTGTCCCCGGTAGCTGCCGCGGAGGGCCTGCTGTGCGACGACCTCACCGCTGAGTACCCACTCCTCGCCGTCGAAGGGAGCGCCCTGAGCGCGCAGCCCTGCCACCGCGCGCTCGGCGAGGGAGCCGCGGTAGAACGATGCCGGATCCTTGGCCAGTGCCCGGAGCGTGGCCGCCAGCTCCGGCTGCGGCAGCCTCTCACCGGCCTCCGGCGCGCGGCCACCGGGCAGCAGTGCCCGCGCCGCGCCCGGATCGCGGCGCAGAGCCGCCTCGTGGGCGAGGATGTCGGACCGCGTCTTTGCGGTACAGGGCAGCCCGGTTTCGGCGGCACGTACCGCGGGCGCCCACAGGGCGGACAGCTCGCGCGAGCCGCCTTCGGCATGCAGCCGGCCCAGGGCGGCGGGCGCACCGGGCACAGCGACCGACAGCGGCCCTTCCAGAGGCACCACAAGCAGCCCCCGTTCCGTATAGAACAAGGGATCGCCGCCGTCCGGGCCGAAGCCGCTGCCGCACACCGTCCACACCCGGCCGTCCGGCTCGCGTACCACGGCGAACGCGTCGCCGCCCACCCCGCACTGACCGGGCAGAGCCAGCCAGGACATCGCGCCCATCGCCAGCGCCGCGTCCACCGCGTTGCCGCCGTCCGCGAGCACCTGGGCCCCCGCGAACGTCACCACGGGGTGGCTGGAGGCGGCCATCCCCTCGCCTCCCAGCACAGCCCGCCGCTCGGGAGCCGCGTCCGTACGCGCATTGGTTTCTGAAGGAATCACAGGGGCGAGTATCGACAGGGGCGCGGTGATGGGCCATGTGCAGAGTGACCTCACATTCCGTGTGCGCGTGGGCAGCACGCACATTCACCCTCACCATGTCACCGCACGCCACACAAGGAAATGCTATAGAAACACCCTGGGAAGAAGAATCACACACTGCACAAATAACCTCCGACGCAATGTGCATCTTTCCTCTTTGGTACGGCAGCGAACGCCGAGAGCATGCCGCTCAACCATCGAACTAGGGAGTGCGGACGTGGATCTCAATGCTGCGCACTGGATTTACCTGGCCGGAGTCGTAGTGATCATCGGAGTGATGATCGCGCGCAAGAATGTTGTCGTCCCCGCTGTTGTCGCCACCTTCCTGACCGCCTGGGTCTACAGCGGAAGTCTGGTGCGGGGCCTGTCGTCGGTCTTCACGGCCGGCTTGACGGCGGCCTCCGAGCTGTTCAACATCTTCCTCATCATCGCTCTCATCACCGCCCTGCTCGGCGCCCTGCGTGCCATGGGAGCGGAGCGCCGCATGGTCAGGCCGTTCCAGGGCCTCATGCGCAACGGCCGCATGGCGTTCTTCGCGCTCGTCGCCGTGACCTACTTCATCAGCCTGTTCTTCTGGCCGACCCCGGCCGTGCCGCTCATCGGCGCGATCCTGCTGCCCGCGGCGATCCGCGCCGGGCTGCCCGCGATCAGCGCGGCGGCCGTCATCGCGATCGCCGGACAGGGCATGGCTCTGTCCAGCGACTACGTGATCCAGGTGGCGCCCGGACTGTCCGCCAAGGCGGCGGGCGTATCGACGGCCGCGGTCGCCGACCGCGCGCTGGTGCTGTCACTGGTGACCGGCATCGTCGCTCTCGGTCTCGTCTACTGGCGGGCCCGCAGGACGATCAGCCCGCCCAGCGCGGAGAACCTGCTGCGGTGGGAGGAGGTCGCTGAACCCGCCGGTGTGACCGCGGTAGTCACGGAGAAGGCAGCGGGGAAGCCGTGGGTCGGCGTCGCGGCGAGCCTGTCGGGCACGGGAGGCAGTGAGGCGGCGGCCGCGAACGGCGCGGCCACCGGTACGACCCAGGTGCTTGCCCCGCCCACGGCTGCCAGGTCCGGCGACGGACCCGCCGCCGGGCCGGGCGACTCGAACGGCGCCGTACCCTGCGAACTCGTACGACGTTCACGGGTCTTCGCGGTCCTCGTCCCGCTGTGTTTCGCGGCGCTCGTCGTCTACATGCTGCTGGGCAAGTTCACCTCGCTGGTGCCCGAGACGCTGGGCTCGGACGCCGCCGCGCTCGTGGGCGGGGTAGCCATCCTGCTGCTGTTCGCCGCCTCCCTCAGCTGCGACGGCGCACACGGCCTCACGACCTCCGCCTCGCACTTGGTGGACGGCCTGGTCTTCGCGTTCAAGGCGATGGGGGTGGTCATACCGATCGCCGGGTTCTTCTTCATCGGCAACGCGGACTTCGCAGGGCGCATCCTCGGACTGGCCCCGGAAGCCAAGCCGCCCGCGCTGCTCTTCGACCTGGTGACGGCCGGTCAGCAGTACATCCCGAACAACCCGTTCATCCTGTCCTTCGCGATCCTGCTCATCGGCATGATCACCGGACTTGAGGGCTCCGGATTCTCCGGACTGCCGCTGACCGGCTCGCTGTCAGGCGCGCTCGGACCAGCCGGGCACATCGATCCTGCCTCCCTCGCCGCCCTTGGCCAGATGGGCTCCGTGTGGGCGGGCGGCGGCGTACTGATCGCCTGGTCCTCGCTGCTCGCGGTGGCCGGTGTGGCGCGGGTGAACGTACAGGACCTCGCCCGGTACTGCTTCGTACCAGTGATCGCCGGCCTGGTGACGGCGACGGTCGTCTCGGTGCTGGTGTTCTGACCCCTCGTCCGGCAGTTCGGCACTGTGCACACAGAATCAGCCCGGAGCTGTGCACAAGGGCCGTCCTGATTCTCCGCGGACACACCTACGTTATGAATACACACCGAGAATTCCCGGCGCCGGAATAAAGGCGCAAGGGATACGGGCGCAAGACGGAAGGACGGCTTCAAAGTGACCGAGCTGTTGTCCAGAGACGAATTCCGCAGCGCGCTGCAGGAGGCGATCAAAGGCCGAGAGGCCAAGAATGCCTCTTTCAGTCAGGCGTGGGCGGACGGCCAGCTCAAGCGCGAACACTTCGCACGCTGGGCGGAGAACCACTACCACTACGTCGGCCCCTTCGCCGACTACCTCGGATTCATCTACGGGAACACCCCCGACGAGTTCACCGGCGCCAAGGACTTCACCCTCCAGAACATGTACGAGGAGGAGCTGGCCGACATACGCCACACCGACCTGCTCATCCGGTTCGCGGAGGCGTGCGGGACCACGAGGGAGCGTATCGAGGACCCCTCGAACATGAACCCCGTCACCCGCGGTCTGCAGTCCTGGTGCTACGCGGTCGCGATGCGCGAGCACTTCGTAGTGGCCACCGCCGCCCTGGTCGTGGGCCTCGAATCGCAGGTGCCAGGCATCTACAAGAAGCAGATCGTGCCGCTGCGCGAGACATACGGATTCACCGAGGACGAGATCGAGTTCTTCGATCTGCACATCACGTCCGATGTGGTGCACGGCGAGCGCGGCTATCAGATCGTGCTCGACCACGCGGACACCCCGCGGCTGCAGCAGCGGTGCCTCCAATTCGTGCGCTGGGGAGCCGAGATGCGCTTCTCCTACACGCAGGCTCTCTACGACCACTACGTAAGGGCCGATCTGCAGCCGGTCGCCGCGTAACGACGCACACGACCGGTCCGGAGTGACGCGGCGGCCGGGGCACGCCCCGGCCGCCGCTGACCGAAGCAGCACCCCTTCCGGGCCATGGCCGGGAGAGCCGGCCGATCCGGATGACTCGAAGCACCGGACGACTCGAGAGCAGGAGCGGAGAAGATGACGGACCCGGAGTGGGTGAAGGTCGCGGAGCTGACCGATGTCAGCCGCCGCGGGAAGAAACTCGTGTGCGTCGGAGCGGAACGCGTCGCGCTCTTCGTTGACGACGGCGAGGTGTTCGCCTTCCAGGACTCCTGTGTACACAAGGACCGTTCGCTGGCCAGGGGAACACTGCTGGACGGACGGATCATCTGCCCCGGCCACCAGTGGGCCTTCGACCTGCGCACCGGCCAGGCCGAGGACCGACCGGAGCGCCAGCCCGGCTACGAGGCGAAGGTCGAGGACGGACATGTCTGGGTCCTCGCGAGGCGGCGCGTTCCCGCTACTTCGGAGCCATCCCCCGCCAGGACCGCACACCTCGTACAGGAGTGAGCACCCCATGCAGAACACCCCCGACACTCCCGGCACCGTCGTCGCCATCGGCGCCAGCCAGGCGGCGGCCGTGGCCGCCCGCACCCTGCGCCGCCGCGGCTTCGAAGGCCGCATCGTTCTCGTTGGCGACGAACCCCACGCGCCTTACCAGCGGCCCCCGTTGAGCAAGGAGTACCTGGAGGGCACCCAGCAGCGTGAGGACCTCGGCATCCTCTCCGAACAGTGGTGCAGGGACAACGCCGTCGAACTCCGGCTCGGCACGGCCGCACGGCGCATCGACACCGCGGCCCGTGCCGTAGAACTGGCCGACGGCACCCGGATCACCGGGGACCGCTTCCTCCTCGCCACCGGAGCGCGAGCCCGCCGTCTCCCCGGCGTCGAGGGCGAGCGCGTCATTTACCTGCGCGGGCCCGAGGATGCCGACAAGTTGCGCGCCCACCTGCGGCCCGGCGGGCGGATCGTCATCATCGGCGCCGGCTTCATCGGGTCCGAAGTGGCCTCCACCACGCTCGCCGCCGGAGCTCAGCCCGTCGTCATCGAGCAGGCCGACGTACCGCTGGAGCGGATACTCGGACGTGAGATGGGCGCGGTCTGTGCGCGGATCCAGCGGGACAGCGGCGTGGAACTGCACACCGGCCAGACCGTGGAGTCGGTACGGGAGACCGCACAGGGCGTCGTCGTGACCACCGGCGGCGGCCTGCGCTTCGAGGGCGATGCCGTGGTGGTGGCCATCGGCGCCGTCCCCAACACCGAAGTCGCCCGCGCCTCCGGCCTCTCGGTGTCCAACGGCGTCCTCGTCGACGAGCACTGCCGAGCGAGCGTCCCGGGCATCTACGCGGCCGGAGACGTGGCCAACCACCGTCACCCTCTCTTCGGCTCCTGGATCAGGGTGGAGCATTTCGACAACGCCAGCAAACAGGGCGTCACCGCGGCCAAGAACATCCTCGGCCGGGCCACCGTCCACGATGACCCGCACTGGTTCTGGTCCGATCAGTTCGGGCTGAGCCTGCAGCACTGCGGCCACGCCGACCGCTGGGACCGGATCGTCATCCGCGGCTCGGTGGAGGAGCGCGACTTCACGGCCTTCTACCTGGCCGCCGACGGAGTGCTGCGGGCCGCCTTCAGCGTGGAGCGCGGGGAAGATGTCTTCGCGGCCAAGGACCTCATCGCCCGCGGCGCGCGCCCCGATCCGGAGCGGCTGCGCGACGAGGACACCGACGTGGCAGAGCTGAGCGAACTCGGCGAGCCCGCCTATCCGGCCGAGTCGGCCGTCCCGGCCGGGGCAACGGCCGCCGTTTCTGCAGGAGGGAACTGACGATGGACTACATCCGGGTCGCACGCTCCGGCCAGGTGCCGGAAGGGGTGGTACGGCGCTTCTTCGTGGGTGAACTGGAGCTGGCAGTCGCCCGCTTCGAGGGCGAGGTGTACATCAGCTCCAACTACTGCACGCACCTCGACTGTCTGCTCTCCTCCGGCAAGGTCACCGAGGACGGCCTGCTGTGCCCGTGCCACGGCAGCGTCTTCGACTTCACCAGCGGCGAGCCGCTGTCACCTCCCGCCGTAAGGCCCATCAGGGTTTATCCGGCCAAGGAGGAGGACGGTGAGATCCACGTGGGCCTGAAGCCGGGGGAGCCCGCGGAGCAGCCGCGCTGCCGCGGCGCGGCCGCCCGGGTCGCCAGGAACTGACCCCTGTCCGGAGGGTGCGGTTCGGGTCCCGACCGGAGCGCGCTACGGCGTTCCGGTGCTCCTCGTCACCGGCGACGACCTGACCTGCAAGGACGCAGGCGGGTACGCCCCCGAGGCCCGCAAGGTCGCGGGCCGAGGCCGACGCCACGCGATGAGCTGGTCGAACTGGCGCCGACGACGCCAAGCAGTTGCCCGTCGCTGTCATTACCTGCGGCGTTGTCGCACGTTCGAGGGCGGCCTCCGTGAGACCGCCCCTGACCACTCCACGGCCCGCTACACTCCAGCCGCCCAGCGAAACCCGCAGGTCAGACAGCGAAATCCTGCTGGAGTACTAGACCAGTCCTTGAATGGTTGATAAATAGGATCATGAGGTGTCGCCGGAGCGACCGAACTCTGCGGCCCTGTTCCGGCGCCGCGCCGAGGCAGGGAGGATGCTGATGCTGTTCCGTCAGCTGGAGTACTTCGTGGCAGTGGCCAGGGAGAAGCACTTCGCACGGGCGGCCGAAACCTGCTACGTGTCGCAGCCTGCGCTCTCTGCGGCGATCGCCAAGCTCGAGCGGGAGCTGAACGTCACGCTGATCAACCGGGGGCACAACTACGAGGGCCTCACCCCGGAGGGCGAACGGCTCGTCGTGTGGGCGAAGCGGATCCTCGCCGAGCAAGACGCGTTCAAGGCCGAGGTGGCCGCCGTTCAGTCGGGCATCACCGGAACGCTGCGGCTGGGGACAGAACCCACAGCATCGACGACCCTGGCGCTTCCTGTGGCCGCGTTCTGCGCGGCGCACCCGCTGGCCAAATTGCAGGTCCGCTCCCGGTTGTCGACGAAGGAGCTGCAGCGCCAGTTGCGCGAGTTCGAGTTGGACGCGGCGATCGCTCACTTCGCCCCCGACGACCGGGAGGGCTTGCAGGTGGTTCCGCTGTACGAGGAGAGGTACATATTGCTGGTGTCGGACGACCAGCTGATGTCCCAGACCCACACCATGACGTGGGCGGACGCGGCCCAGCTGCCGCTCGCGTTGCTGACACCTGACATGCGGATCCGCCAGCTCATTGACAGCGTGTTCGCGGAGAACGGGGTCGCGGTGACCCCGCAGGTGGAGACGGACTCGGTCGCTTCCCTCTATGCGCACGTGGGCGTCGGCGAGTGGGCGAGCATCGTGCCGCACACCTGGTTGCGCGCGATGCCGGTGATCGGCAGGACGAGAGCCGTCCGCTTGGTGGACCCGGACGCCAGGGCGCAGGTCTCGGTGGCGATCCACGCAGCGACCCCTGGTTCGGTCGCTGCTCGGGCGTTCATGAACGCGGTAACGGGCTTGTCGCTGGACGAGTTCTTCGACCAGCCGCTGCCGACCGAGCACCGCGTCAGGTGAGAGCCGGCTCCGCGGCGTCAGTGCGCGTACCGGGCGTCCACCGCCAGCCGGTCGAGCCCGCCCTTGGCGGTGTGAGGCAGAGCGGAGACGACTTCGAGCCGGTCGGGTACTTCGAAGGCGGCCAGTCGGCTGCGACAGTACTGCAGGATCTGCTCCGGCCCGATGCTCTCGCCCTCGTCTACGACCACGGCGGCGCCGACTCGTTGCCCGTAGGTCGCGTCGGGGATGGCGAACACTGCCACCTCCTCGACACCGGGACACCCGGCGAGGATGTCCTCGACGTGCTCGGGCGCGATCTTCTCGCCTCCGCGGTTGATGAGGTTCTTGATGCGCCCTGTGAGGAACAGGTACCCCTCCTCGTCCAGTGAGCCCAGGTCGCCGGTGCGGAGCCACCCATCGGCAAAGCTGCGCGCCGTCTCGACCGGGTCGGCGAGGTAGCCGCGGGCGACGGTGGGACCGTGCACCCACACCTCGCCCTCGGTGCCGGCCGGGCACGTGTGCCCGTTCTGGTCGACGACACGAACGTCCACCCCGGTTGGCCGGCCGACCGACCCGTGCTTCAGGGGCCCCTGATGCGGCAGCGGCTCGCTGGTCGACTGGTGCGTGGCCTCGGTCATCCCGTACGCGGACAGCAGCGGCGCACCGAGCGTGCGCTCCAGCGCCCGCTGGGTTGCCGTGTTGAGGGGGGCACTGCAGCTGCGCACGAACTTCAAGGGCGGGCCCTGCGGGCCTGGATAATCGATCGCTGACCGGTCCAGGAGGATCTCGTGGATGGTCGGGACCGCGGTGAACCACGTGGCGGCCGCGGCCCGCACGTCGTCCCAGAACGTGCGTGCCGAGAACCCTCCCCGCTCGGGCAGCAGCACGCATCCCCCGCTGGCCAGGGAGGCCAGGAGCGCCGCGAACAGCCCGTGCCCGTGGAAGAACGGCATCACTGCGACCGTCGCGTCGTCGGGTCCCAACTCATAGGTGGTGCAGATGCCCTGCACGGAGGCGACCACGTTGGCGTGTGTCAGCGGGACCATCTTGGCCCGGTCGGTGGTTCCCGCGGTGAACAGGACGAGGGCGTCATGGCCCGAGAGCTCGTGTGCCGCGCCCCAGACGTGTCCCACCGCCCGCGCGCCGGTTTCGAGCGTGACCGTCGCCGTCCCGGCACGGGGGATGTCTACGCGCAGGGGCCATGTCGGGACGTGGACCTGCGCTACCGGCGCGGCGTCGGCCGCGGGTGGACCGAGAAGGACCGCCTGTGCGCCCAGCGCCTCGAGCCGGGCGGACATCTGTGACTCGGGCAGTGTGGGGTCCATAGGAGCGACCACCAGCCCGGCCCGCGCCGCACCCAGGAGCGCGACGACGAACTCGGCGGTGTTGGCGCAGACGAGGCCGACCGCGTCTCCGCGGCGCAGCCCGGTGCTGCCGAGTCGGGCGGCCACGTCATCGATCAAGGCGGCGAGGCCGCGGTAGGACAGGTGCACCCGGTCCCCGGTGACGACGAGCGCTCGGGCGCGGGGACGATCGCGCACGTGCCGGTCGAGCAGATCGACGAGGCCCGTGATCTCCGGGGGCCGGTACCGGTTCGCGTCGCGTACGGATGCTGCGGCCGGAACGGCCATGACCACACCTCCTCGCACCAGGTCTGATGAAGAACGTCATCAGCGAGCCTGCGGGGGCGCGAAGTGCGCGTCCAATACGTACTGGCGAACAGCCGATAGCGAGCGTCTATCAACCGCGCCGAGGGCAGCGTGGCATGACTGTGGCATGACTCGACCAGCGATCGATAGATGCTGTTTATCGGCTGGTCGTCGATAGGTCTTGGACGCGAGGACGCGCACTGCGCAAGGTGTGAAGTGAAGCCGAACAAGCAGGACTTGCCCAAGGAGGACCTCGGACCATGACCGCCCCTTCAGCACTGGATACCGCGGCTACCGCCGACGCTCCGGCCGAGCTCACCGACGGGTACCATCTGGTCGTCGACGCACTCAAGCTGAACGACATCGACACCATCTACGGGGTGGTCGGCATCCCGATCACCGACCTGGCCCGCCTCGCACAGGCGCAGGGCATCCGCTATATCGGCTTCCGTCACGAGAGCAACGCCGGACACGCGGCGGCGGCGGCCGGGTACCTCACGAAAAAGCCGGGCGTGGCTCTGACCGTGTCCGCTCCGGGCTTCCTCAACGGGCTGGTCGCGCTGGCGAACGCCACCACGAACTGTTTCCCGATGGTGCAGATCTCCGGCTCCAGCGAGCGCCACCTCGTCGACCTCAAGCAGGGCGACTACGAGGAGATGGACCAGCTCGCCGCTGCCCAGCCGTTCGTCAAGGCGGCGTACCGGGTGAGCCGGGTGGAGGACATCGGCCGCGGTATCGCCCGCGCGCTGCGCACCGCGATTTCCGGGCGTCCCGGCGGTGTATACCTCGACATCCCGGCCGCGGTGCTCGGCTCCATCATGGACGCGGAGGCGGGCGCCAAGACGCTGAGCCGTCTCGTCGACCCGGCGCCGCGTCAGCTGCCCGCGCCCGAGGCGGTGGACCGCGCGATCGAGCTCCTGGAGGGTGCTCAGCGGCCGCTGGTGGTGCTCGGAAAGGGTGCCGCGTACGCGCAGGCGGACGAAAAGATCCGCGAGTTCATCGAGTCCACCGGCGTTCCGTATGTGCCGATGTCGATGGCAAAGGGCCTGCTGCCCGACGACCACCCGCAGTCGGCGGCCACCGCCCGTTCGCTGGCGCTGAAGAAGGCCGACGTCGTGATGCTCGTCGGCGCCCGCCTGAACTGGCTGCTCAACCACGGCGAGGCTCCGCAGTGGAACCCGGACGCGAAGTTCATCCAGGTGGACATCGAGCCCAAGGAGATGGACAGCAACCAGCCCATCGCCGCCCCGCTCGTCGGAGACATCGAGTCGGTGCTCGACGCGCTCGCCGAGCGGACCAAGCCCGGCCAGATCGCCGCCCCCGCGGCCTGGAAGGAAGAGCTGGCGTCGCGCTCGGCGCAGAACGTGGCCAAGATGGCGGAACGCCTCAAGGCCGACCCGCATCCGATGCAGTTCATGGGTGCCCTGAAGGCTGTACGTGACGTCATTCACGAGCGCCCCGAGACGTACCTCGTCAACGAGGGCGCCAATGCGCTGGACATCGCCCGCAATGTGATCGACATGCACGTGCCGCGCCACCGCCTCGACAGCGGTACGTGGGGCGTCATGGGAATCGGCATGGGCTACGCGATCGCCGCCGCCGTCGAGAGCGGTGCGCCGGTCGTGGCCGTCGAGGGCGACAGCGCCTTCGGGTTCAGCGGCATGGAGCTGGAGACGATCTGCCGCTACAAGCTGCCCGTCGTCACCGTCATCATGAACAACGGCGGTGTCTACCGCGGCGACGACGTCAACCCCCTCGACGACGCACCGTCGCCGACGACCCTGATGGTCGAGGCACGCCACGACCAGATGATCGAGGCGTTCGGCGGCAAGGGCTACCGCGCGACCACGCCCGCCGAGGTCACCGCCGCCCTCACCGAGGCGCTGGCCTCGGGCGGCCCGGCGCTCATCGACTGCGTGATCGACCCCTCGGCCGGCACCGAGAGCGGCCACATCGCGCACCTCAACCCGAAGGGCATCACCGTCGGCAACATCACGCCGGCAAAGAAGTGAGCGCCTCCACCCCCGAACTGCCCCACCCCCGCACACCCAACCCTCGCACTGAGCTCAATCACGAGAAGGAACCCACCATGAGTGAAAAGCCGCTCGCCGGAATCAAGGTGATCGACTTCACCGGGGTCCAGGCCGGTCCCGCCTGTACCCAGATGCTCGCCTGGTTCGGCGCCGACGTCATCAAGGTCGAGCGCCCCCAGGGCGGCGACGTGACCCGCAATCAGCTGCGGGACATCCCCGACCTCGACGCCCTGTACTTCACCATGCTGAACAGCAACAAGCGCTCGCTGGCCATCAACACCAAGACCCCCGGCGGCAAGGAGGTCATGGAGAAGCTGATCCGCGAGTCGGACATGCTGGTCGAGAACTTCGCGCCGGGCGCCATGGACCGTATGGGTCTCAGCTGGGAGTACATCCACGAGCTGAACCCGCGCCTGATCTTCGGTTCGGTCAAGGGCTTCAACGACGACTCGTCGTGGTCCGACCTCAAGGTCTACGAGAACGTCGCGCAGGCGGCCGGTGGCGCCGCGTCCACCACGGGTTTCTGGGACGGCCCGCCGACCATCAGCGGCTCGGCGCTCGGCGACAGCAACACCGGTATGCACCTGATGATCGGCCTGCTGACGGCGATCATCCAGCGCAACCAGACCGGCGTGGGCCAGAAGGTATCGGTGTCCATGCAGGACGCTGTGCTCAACCTGACCCGGGTCAAGCTCCGTGACCAGCAGCGCCTGGAGAAGATCGGCTACCTGGAGGAGTACCCGCAGTACCCGCACAGCGAGTTCGGCGACGCGGTGCCCCGCGGCGGCAACGCCGGCGGCGGCGGTCAGCCGGGCTGGATCCTGAAGTGCAAGGGCTGGGAGACCGACCCCAACGCCTACATCTACTTCACGATCCAGGAGCAGAACTGGAAGCGCACCGCCGAGGCCATCGGCCACCCCGAGTGGGTCGAGGACCCGGAGTACACCACCGCCCGGGCCCGCCAGCCGCGCATCATGGAGATCTTCGGCGAGATCGAGAAGTGGCTCGCCGACAAGACCAAGTACGAGGCGGTCGACATCCTGCGCGAGTGGGAGGTGCCCTGCGCGCCGGTGCTCAGCATGAAGGAGCTCGCCGAGGACCCCGACATGCGCAAGAGCGGCACGATCGTCGAGGTCGAGCAGAAGGAGCGTGGCACCTACCTGACCGTGGGCAGCCCGGTCAAGTTCTCCGGCTTCAAGCCCGACATCAAGGGTGCGCCGCTGCTCGGCGAGCACACCGACGAGGTTCTCGCGGACCTCGGCTATGACGCGGACGCCATCCGCAAGCTGCACGAAGACGACGTCGTCGTCTGACCTGAACCGCCCCGGGTGCCCCGCGTGCGATCCTCGCGCGCGGGGCACCCGCATATGACAAGCAGGGAACAACGCCACACGGCGCCTGCGGGATGCACCGGCAGTCGGCAGGAGTTCCCCTCCCTGGTCTATTCGGTGAGGGGGGGGGTTCCCCCGGGGTACTCCCGCTCGGACAGAGAGTTCATGTTCATGGTCGTGCAGCGCGCCCTTGGGCATGAGGTCCCGGGATACCCAAGGGCGAGACCCGCCGTGGGGTGTCGATGCGAAGCCTCGGTGAGAAGCGCGAGTGCGTCGGGTTCGACTTCGTCGTCAGCCCCGCAACAGGGTTCGTGCCGCGCGCGGTTGGCCAGGGGCCGCACTTCTACCTGACAGCCTGGCGTCGGTGATCCGCAACTGGGCTTGCGGGTGAGGGCGTTCCTTGCGGACGATCAGCCGCATGCCGTCCGGCCGGCCCTCGAGGACGTCGGCCACGCCCTGCGCGATGATCGGGCCGGTGTCGACGCCGTCGTCGACGAAGTGGAC
>NZ_JBSFMS010000095.1:0-29862 GCF_053599675.1 Streptomyces sp. NPDC000880
TCGACACACCCCACCCAACGCCACACGACCGGCCCAGGACACCCCCGGACCGGTCACACCATACGAATCAACGACCCGCGAAGTACGGGACTAGATCACGTCCTCCAGCTCCTGCAGCAGCCGCCGCTTCGGACGCGCGCCCACCATCGACTTCACCGGCTCGCCCGCGCGGAACACCATCAGCGTCGGCATCGACAACACGCCGTACCGCGTCGTGGTCTCCGGGTTGGTGTCCACATCGAGCTGCACGACCTTCAGCCGGTCAATCTCCTCACTCGCGAGCGCGCTCAGCACCGGCGCGAGCTGGCGGCACGGGCCGCACCAGTCCGCCGTGAACTCGACCAGGACCGGGCGGTCCGCCCCGAGCACCTCGGCGTCGAAGTCCGCGTCAGTCACCGCAGCGACGCCCTCTGCCTGAATCATTCGTCACCCTCCGAATTCGCAACGTGGTTCCGGGCCGGCCGACAACTCGGCCTCGGCCCGCGCGAGCTGTGCCCCGACCTGGGCACGCACCGACTGCAACTGCTCGATCAGCGTGTCCAGTTCACCGAGCTTCGCCCGGTATACGGCGAGCGATGCGGGGCAGGAGTCCCCCGCCGGATGCCCGGCGCGCAGGCAGTCGACGAACGGTCTGGTCTCCTCCAGGTCGAACCCGAAATCCTGCAAGGTCCGGATCTGCTGGAGCAGCCGCAAGTCGTCCTCGTCGTACGTGCGGTAGCCGTTCACCGCGCGCCGGGCGGGCAGGAGTCCGCGGGACTCGTAATAGCGCAGCGTGCGTGTGGTGGTGCCGGCCCGCTCCGCCAACTCGCCGATTCGCATGTCTTCGACGGTAATCCTTGACGTCGGCGTCAAGGCAAGTGGCTCAGTCCCGCAGTACCTCGTACGTGCTCGCCCAGTCGTCGGAGCCGTGCCCCTTCGCGATCGCCCGGTCCGCGACGGACTTGACGGCTTTTGGTTGGGAGACGTCGAGCCCGCGGGTGCGCGCGGCGTGCAGGGTGTGCTCGACGCCCGGCCATCATGCCGAGGTTGGTCTGCGCCCCCGAGTAACTGCCCGCGTCGATGTTGGGCGTCCGCGATGCGCGCCTCACGCGGATGGAGGAGAGAACCCCAGCGGCGACGTGCCGGCACATCGACGCACCGTGCGGGCCGGGTGGTGCACTGTGCGCGTACGAGTGTGGGCGAGGCGCTGATGGCAGGCGGCTGATCGCTCATCCGCCCGCGGTCAGCGGCTGGTCGGTGACCGGTCCACCGACCGCCGTCGGTGGACCGGCCCCGCGGTCAGCGGCTGGTCGGTGATCCGGCCCGCCAGGCCGCCCGCCGCCCAGCCGCTTCACGCCTCGCCCGCCACCCGTCAGACCTTCGCACGCACCGCGTCCGCGTCCCGCTGCTCCGGCACGTCCGCGTTCTCGACCGCCTCCGGCGCCGAGTGACCGTCGTCGAGGAGCGTCTTCTCGTCGAACGGGATCCTGCCGGCCAGCACCTCGTCGACCCGCGCCTTGTCGATCTCCTTCGTCCACGTCCCGACCAGCACCGTCGCGACCGCGTTGCCCGCGAAGTTGGTCAGCGCGCGCGCCTCGCTCATGAAGCGGTCGATACCGACGACCAGGCCGACACCGTCGACCAGCTCCGGCCGGTGCGACTGCAGACCGCCGGCCAGCGTGGCCAACCCGGCCCCGCTGACGCCCGCCGCGCCCTTCGACGCGACGAACAGGAAGAGGAGGAGCGGGATCTGCTCCCCGATCGACATCGGGTTGCCCATCGCTTCGGCGATGAAGAGCGAGGCCATCGTCATGTAGATCATGGTGCCGTCGAGGTTGAAGGAGTACCCCGTCGGGACGGTGATACCGACCACCGGCTTGCTCACGCCCAGGTGCTCCATCTTCGCGATGAGCCGCGGGAGCGCGGATTCGGAAGAGGAGGTGGAAAGGATCAGCAGGAACTCACGGCCCAGGTACTTGAGGAGCATGAGGATGTTGAGGCCTGCCACCACGCGCAGCAGCGCGGCGAGCACGATGAAGACAAAGAGGAAACAGGTGACGTAGAAGCCGAGCATCAGCACGGCGAGGCTCTTGAGAGCGTCCAGACCGGCGGAGCCGGTGACGGCCGCGATCGCGCCGAAGGCACCGATCGGCGCGGCCCACATCACCATGGCGAGGATGCGGAAGACGAGGCGCTGAATGTGCTCGACACCGCGCAGCACTGGCTCACCGACCGAACCCATCGCCTGCAGGGCGAAGCCGGCGAGAAGCGCGACGAGGAGGGTCTGCAGGACCTCGCCCGCGGTGAAGGCGGAGACCATCGTGGTCGGGATGATCCCGAGCAGGAATTCGACCGTGTCCTTGGCCTCCGCCCCGACCTGGCCCTGGCCCGCCTCCTTGACCGCTTCGGTCACCGCCAGGCCGTCACCCGGGTGCAGGATGTTGCCGACGACCAGGCCGATGGCGAGGGCGACCATCGACATGACCATGAAGTAGGCGAGCGCTATGCCGCCGACCGCGCCGACCTTGGCGGCCTTCCGCACCGAGCCGATGCCCAGCACGATCGTGCAGAAGATGATCGGCGAGATCATCATCTTGATCAGGTTCACGAAGCCGGTACCGAGCGGCTTGAGCTCAACGGCGAACTCGGGGGCGGCCAGGCCCACGGCGATGCCGAGCACGACCGCGACGATCACGGCGATATAGAGATAGTGGGTACGGTCCCGCCTGACGGCTCCAGCAGCCACGGGGTGCCTCCTCGTTGAATTGGGCGTCCATGTCCCGATGGATGTCCGTGACTATTCACGAGGCTGTGACACGGGTCACCGTTGCGTGCGTTTCGTTCACATAAAATCGGCCAGGCAGACTTGTTACATGCGCATACCCGTTCCCCGTAGCCTCGCCGGCCAGCTCTTCGCCATGCAGGTCGTGCTGGTCGCCGCGATTGTGGCGGGCTGCGCGCTCTTCGCGTACTTCACCGACCGCTCGCAGGCCGAGGAGACCGCGCGCCTGCAGTCCAGGGCCACGGCGGCGGCCGCCGCGCGCTCACCCTCCGTCATCGAAGCCGCGCGCTCCGAGGACCCCTCGCCCCGGCTCCAGCCGTACGCGGAGGCACTGCGCAAGGCTACGGGGGTCGACTTCGTGGTGATCATGGCCCCGGACGGGACACGCTGGACGCACCCGGAGCCGAGCCAGATCGGCAAGACGTATCTGGGGCACATCGGCCCTGCGCTGCGGGGCAAGGTGTACAGCGAGACGTACGTGGGCACGCTCGGCTCCTCGGTGCGGACGGTGGTCCCGGTCTACGACGGCGAGAAGATCACCGGGGTCGTCAGCGCGGGCATCACCATCCAGAAGATCAGCGAGCAGGTGAGCAAGCAGTTGGCCGCGCTGCTCGCCATGGCGGGGGCGGCGCTCGCGCTGGGCGGCGTCGGCACCTACGTGATCAACGCGCGGCTGCGGCGGCATACACACGGCATGAACGCGGGCGAGCTGAGCCGTATGCACGACTACCATGAGGCCGTTCTGCACGCCGTGCGCGAGGGGCTGCTGATGCTCGACGGACGGCGGCGGATCGCATTGGTCAACGACGGAGCCCGGGAGCTGCTCGGCCTGGATGCCGACGCGGTCGGCCGACCGGTGGCCGAGCTCCGCCTGCCGCCCGCGCTCACCGGGGCGCTGCTGGCGTCCGAGCCGCGGGTCGACGAGGTCCATCTGACCGCCGACCGGGTCATCGTCGTGAACACCAGCCCGGTCGTCGGCGGCGAGCAGCGCGGGACCGTGGTCACCCTCCGGGACCACACCGAACTCCAGGCGCTCTCGGGGGAGTTGGACTCCGAGCGCGGCTTCACCCAGGCCTTGCGCTCGCAAGCCCATGAGGCGGCCAACCGCCTCCACACCGTCGTCTCGCTGATCGAGCTCGGCCGCGCGGACGAGGCGGTCGACTTCGCGACCGCGGAGCTGGAGCTGGCCCAGGACCTGACCGACCGGGTCGTCGGCGCGGTCGGCGAGCCGGTGCTGGCCGCGCTGCTGCTCGGCAAGGCGGCGCAGGCGAACGAGCGCGGCGTCGAGTTGGTCCTCACGGAGGACAGCCGGATCGACGACCGGGTCCTTCCGCCGTCGCTGCCGGCGCGTGACCTGGTGACGATCCTGGGCAACCTGATCGACAACGCGGTCGACGCGGCGTCGGAGGCGGGATGGGGCGGCAACCCGCTCGCCCCCGGCCCCGTGTCCGGGCGGCCGCTGCGCGCCCGGGTCGCCGTGACGGCGCGCGCGGACCACGACGAACTGCTGCTGCGCGTCGCGGACTCGGGCGCGGGCATCGACCCGGCCGACGCGGACGAGGTGTTCCGGCGCGGCTGGTCGACGCACGGCGCGGGGCGCGGGCTTGGCCTCGCGCTGGTCCAGCAGGCCGCGCACCGCAGCCGCGGCACGGTGGTGCTGGCCCAGGGCCCGGACGGCGGCGCGGAGTTCACCGTACGACTGCCGCTGCACACGGCGGAGGTCCCGGCATGACCACCACCCCACCCGCGCCTGTCCCGCGTCCCGCCGCGCCCAGGGCGAGAACACGCCCCAGTGCCCGGCAGCCGCGCACCGCGGAGGTGTCCCCGTGAGCGGCGAGCCCATCAGAGTTCTCGTCGTCGAGGACGACCCCGTCGCCGCCGACGCGCACGCCCTCTACGTCGGCCGCGTCGCCGGGTTCACCGTCGCCGGGGTCGCGCACTCGCGCGCCGAAGCCGTACGGATTCTCGAACGCGCCGAGGTCGATCTGCTCCTCCTCGACCTCTACCTTCCCGACGGGCACGGCCTCCGCCTCGTACGATCGCTGCGCGCCGCCGGGCACTCGGCCGACGTCATCGCCGTCACCTCCGCCCGCGACCTCGCGATCGTCCGCGAAGGTGTCTCCCTCGGGGTCGTCCAGTACGTCCTGAAACCCTTCACCTTCGCCACCCTCCGCGACCGCCTCCGCCGGTACGCCGAGTTCCGCGCCGCCGCCGGTGAGGCCAGCGGCCAGGACGAGGTCGACCGGGCGCTCGCCGCGCTCCGGGCGCCCGAGGGCGGCGGTCTGCCCAAGGGGCTCAGCGCCCCCACGCTGGCGGCCGTCACCCGCACCTTGCGCGACTCCGCCGACGGGCTCACCGCCGCCGAGGCCGGCGCCGCCGTTGGCATCTCGCGGATCACCGCGCGCCGCTACCTCGAGCATCTCGTCACCGAAGGACGGGCCGTGCGCAGCCCCCAGTACGGGCAGATCGGGCGGCCCGAGCTCCAGTACCGCTGGAAGCCCGCCCCCACCCACTGACCCCACCCACCGACCGCACCACTCAACGGCCTTTCCCTGCACGGGGATTGGCCCTGTGAACGGCCGGTCCTACGGTCACGGCAGCCCCCGTGGCGCGGAGCTCCGGCTCCGAGCCCCCGGTTCAGAGGAGGTCGTGCCCGTGCGCCCCAACTGGTGCTGTACATGCTGATCGCCTGGAGGCTGGGCGGCGGGTTCGCGCTGGGCGGGGCCGTCAAGGGGTGATGGGCCGGCACGTACCGTCACGTGACGTTACCAAACGGTAACGATCAGCTCGGACGTTCCTACGACCGGTCGCTCTGGGTGAACGCACCGTAGTCGCCGGTCCCTCTGGCCCCTAGCGTGAGCGCGTGCACCACACCCCCTCCCCACCCTTCGACGCCCCCGCCGCACGCCGACTGCGCGAGGCCCTCGGTATGGCGCCCGGCCATGTCGCGTACGGCCTCCGTGCCCAGTACGGGCTCCACATCACCCCCGACACGGTGGTCGCCTGGGAACGCGGGCTCGACGCCCCCGGTTCGCACGAACTGACCGCTCTCGCCGGGGTGTTGTGGTGTGCGCCCACCGATCTGCTCACCGCCGCGACCACCCTGCGCGAGCACCGTATGGCGCGCGCCCTCGCCCCCGACGACCTGGCGCGGCGGGTGGGCTTGGACGCCACCTCGTATGTGCGGATGGAGGAGTCGGGGCGCTGGCGCGGCAATGAGCGGCAGACCGCCGCGCTCGCCGAGGTGCTGGACCTGGGCCCCCGCGAGCTGCTGACCGCGACCGGCCGGGACGAGGACCTCGCCGGCCTGCTGCAGGACGCGGTGAAGGCGCGCTGGCAGGCGTACGTCCGTCCGGTCGGAAAGATGCTGCCGATGGACCGCGGCCACCTCGAGGACGTACTGCAGGAGCTGCACGCCGACTACCAGTCCCGGATGGTGGCCACCCTCAACTGGGGCACCGCGTCGCAGAACACCGGGGAGCCGGGCCGGGAGTTCCTGGACCGGATAGTGGACCACTTCTGGGAACTGGCGCGCGGCTAGTGCTGTGACCGGGAAGGTTCACCGGGGCGCGGCCGGGCTAGCCTGGCCCGCATGGAGGAGTTCAACGGGGTGGAAGTCGTCGCGTTCCTGGATGCGGCGGCCTTTGAGGACTGGCTGGCCGAGCACCACACCCGCCGCGAGGGCGTGTGGGTCAAGGTTGCGAAGAAGGCGTCAGGGATCGCGTCGGTCACGGATGACGAACTGGTCGACGTGGGGCTGTGCTGGGGCTGGATCTCCGGGCAGCGTCGGGGCTTGGACGACCGGTATTACCTGCAGAAGTATGGGCCACGGCGACCGAGGAGCCTGTGGTCGCGGGTGAATGTCGAGAAGGTCGCGGCGCTGGCGGCGGCGGGCCGGATGCGAGAGCCCGGCCTCGCCGAGCAACGGGCCCAGGAGGACGGCCGCTGGGACCGCGCGTACGCATCGCAAGCGACAGCTGTTGTCCCGGACGACCTTGCTGCGGCGCTTGCCGCGGACCCGGCGGCGCGTGCGGCGTTTGACGCGCTCGACCGGACCACCCGCTACCTCGTGATGCTCCCGCTGCTCCAGGCCGCGACGTCGGAGACTCGGCAGACGCGGCTGGAGCGGGCGGTACGGGACCTGGCGGAGGGGCGGCAGGTGGGCGAAGGGTGATCGTCCCGGTGGAACTCCTGGACCGCTGGTGCTGTGACCTGAAGCGATCACCGGGTTGCGTCCTCATCAGGTGGCGAGTAGTCGTCCGCCCCAGCGGATGCCTTTCTCGCTGCGGACACGGGCGCGTTCGCGGCGTTGAGCGGCCAGGACGTCGGGGTGCCGGGCGTGGGCGTTGCGCCAGCGCAGGTAGCGGTGCAACTCCCGCGTCTGGACGGTGTGGTTGGGATGACTGGAGTTGGCCAGGGTGAACTGCCGCAGCGGCCCGAAGTGCGCCTCTATCGGGTTCGCCCACGACGCGTTCGTCGGCGTGAAGCACAGCTCGACCTTGTTCCGCTTGGCCCAGCGCAGGATGCCCCCGTTCTTGTGGGCGGACAGGTTGTCCAGGATCACGTAGATCGGGGCGCCGTCGGGACGGGCCGCCCGGATGCTCCTGAGCGCGGCCCAGCTTGGGCCGATGCCCTTGCGGCGCCGGTTGACGCCCCACAGGGTGTCGTCGCCGACCGAGTAGCAGCCGTGGAAGTAGGTGACCCCGTGGGTGCGATGGTAGGTCGCCGGCAGCCGGTCCGGCCTGCCCTGCTTCGCCCAGCAGGACCCAGCGGTCGGGCGGATGCCGAGCGGCCCGAACTCGTCGAAGGCGAAGGTCCTCTCGGGCCGCTCGTAGATCGCGTACTCGATCCGGTCCAGCTTCGCGTCAAAGTCCAGATCGGTGGACTCCTTCCATGTCTTGCTCCGCTGGAACGTCACGCCTCGACGCTGGAGCATGCAGCGCAGGGCCTCGCGTCCGATGTGTATCGGGCGGGCGAAGTTGCGCCGCAGGTGGTCGGCGAGTTTGCGGATCGACCAGCGAGTGAAGGGCTTCCCGAGCTTGGTGGGGCGGGTGGTGGCCGTCTGGATGACGAACTCCTCATCGTCATCGCTGAGCATGCGGGGACGGCCTCCCGCCCACTGAGGGTCCAGGCAGGCCAGCCCGATCTCATTGAAACGGTGGATCACGTCGCGAACCGTGTCCTCGTCGGCCTGCACCAGCTTTGCGATCACCGGGACCCGGTTCCCGCCGGCCGAGGCAAGCAGCATCACCGCCCGCCGGAACCGCACCGTGCTGGTGCTGCCCCGCCGCACGATCCCCTGGAGCTTCCGCCCCTCCGCCTCGGTCACCCGACGAACCCAGACCTGCTCTGCCATCCCGCCTCCTCACACCGATCGGACGTGTCGTCACATCCAACCGACGCGAGGCCAGTCGTCACCAACCCGGTGATCGTTTTCGGTCACAGCACTAGGCCAGGAAACCCAAAGGCCGCCAGACGGCTTCGACGGCTTGAGACTGAAGCGCGGGGTGGTATACGTCGCGCACGGCTGCTGGTAGAGCCGCCCGTCCTGCCCGCCGGCCTCTGCCAGACACAAGGCCGAGTGGACGGCCCTGATCTGTACGGGTCCGGGCTGAAGGGGGCCGGGCTGATAAGAGCGGGCTGCTCCGTGCTCTGTCTGTTGTCCGGCTCATCGGAGTCGAGGGAGGCGAGCGTCACCGCCCGCACGACCAGGCCCAGCGCGAGGACCACCGCCGGCAGCACGCACGGGCGAGCCACGGCCTGCGCGACGGCTCGGGCCACGGCTCGGGCGACGCGAACTCCTCGGTCCCGGGCCCCGGTTCCGGTTCGCCGACGGCGTACTGCGGGACCTCGACGGACTGCCGCTCGCGCCGGCCGAGCTCCTTGCGTACGCGCAGCCAGGTCTCGGTCGTCCCGGGGCCGCAGCCGCAGGCGCGTACGAAAGCCGCCACGAGTTCCTCGCGCGGCACCGTGCTGCGGCTGAACATATTGGCGACGGTCGAGCGCGGCAGTATGTCGCCGACCGCGTCCGCCCGCGCGGTCAACTCCCGGTAGGTCAGGCCGGACCAGTCCTTGAGCGCCTGCATCTGCGCGACGAACTCGACGGAGCTCTGGGCCTGTTCCGGATCCGGAGCGGCAGGTCCGTCGGAGTCCATGCGGCCCTCCCCTTCCACGTTCACGTGCTGGGACAGGGTTGGGACATGTCCCGGACGCGGAACAGCCTTGCGATTCGCGCCAGTCAACTCAAGAGTGATCTGCGCCATCCAAGGCGGAAAACAAGAGTGGCCTTGATCGCGCACGGGGGGGGCGATCAAGGCCGCTCGGCCGCCGAAGCCGAAACCGAAGCCCGCAGGGTCAGAAGACCGACTCGGCCTCGTACACCCGGTCCTCGGGCACGGTCTTCAGCTGGGCGACCGCCTCCGCCAGCGGCACCATGACCACGTCCGTCCCGCGCAGCGCTGTCATCATGCCGAACTCACCGCGGTGCGCCGCCTCCACCGCGTGCCAGCCGAAGCGCGTCGCCAGCACCCGGTCGTACGCGGTCGGCGTGCCACCGCGCTGCACATGACCGAGGATCACTGGCCGCGCCTCCTTGCCGAGCCGCATCTCCAGCTCCGAGGCCAGGCGGTTGCCGATGCCCTCGAAGCGCTCGTGCCCGAACTGGTCGATCTCGCCCTTCGCGTAATCCATCGAGCCCTCGGCCGGATGCGCACCCTCCGCCACGCACACCACGGCGAACTTCTTGCCGCGCGAGAATCGCTCCTCGACCATCTTGACCAGGTCCTCGACCTGGAAAGGCCGCTCGGGCAGACAGATGCCGTGCGCGCCGCCCGCCATGCCGGACTCCAGCGCGATCCAGCCCGCGTGCCGCCCCATGACCTCGACGACCATTACGCGCTGGTGCGACTCGGCCGTGGTCTTGAGGCGGTCGATCGCCTCGGTGGCGACCGTGACGGCGGTGTCGAAGCCGAAGGTGCGGTCTGTGGCAGAGATGTCGTTGTCGATGGTCTTCGGTACGCCGACGACTGGCATCCCCGCCTCGGCGAGCATCCGGGACGCGGTGAGCGTGCCCTCGCCGCCGATCGGGATGAGTGCGTCGATGCCGTACTGCTTCGCCAACTCCGCGGAATTCTCCGCGGCTTCGCGCAGCCTGCCGCGCTCGAGGCGCGCGGAGCCCAGGATCGTACCGCCGCGGGCGAGGATGCCGCTGACGGCGTTGAGGTCGAGCGGCCGGTAGTGGCCGTCGAGCAGCCCCTTGAACCCGTCCTCGAAACCTATGACTTCATCGCCGTGACCGGTCAGGGCACGGTGCACGACTGACCGGATCACTGCGTTCAGGCCCGGGCAGTCGCCGCCTGCCGTGAGAACTCCGATGCGCATCGTGCTGTGTCTCCTGCTCGTCATTGGTACATGTGAGCCCAGGTTCGATTGTTCCACGGACCCCGGGGAACCCGCGCTTTCAGCTACTCCGCCGAACTGCCGTAGGCCCTTCCTCGTGGGCCATTGGTCCCGGGCCCGTCCGGGCCTGATCCGGGCCCCGCCCGGCGGGCGCCTTATCCACCCGCGGAGGTACTGTCAAGAGGGCAATGCCGCCCCAAGTGGCTCTTTTGTATGCACAAACATGGACATGACGGGAGAGCACGTGTGACGCGCAGCGTGTACGTGACCGGGATCGACCGCGGAGACGGCCGGCAGGTGGTCGAGCTCGGAGTCATGGAGCTCCTGACCCGTCAGGTGGACCGGGTGGGTGTCTTCCGCCCACTGGTCCACGACAGCCCCGACCGGTTGTTCGAGCTGCTGCGTGCCCGCTACCGGCTGTCGCAGGATCCCGCCTCCGTCAACGGCATGGACTACCACGAGGCCGCCGCGCTGCAGGCCGAGAAGGGCACCGACGAGCTGGTCTCCCGGCTCGTCGGTCGCTTCCACCAGGTGGCTCGGGATTACGAGGTCGTGCTCGTCCTCGGCACGGACTACGCCGCCACCCAGTTCCCCGACGAGCTCGCGCTCAATGCCCGGCTGGCCAATGAATTCGGCGCCTCGGTGATCCCAGTGGTCGGCGGCAAGAACCAGACCGCCGAGTCGGTGCGGGCCGAGACCCGTAACGCCTACCGCGCCTACGAGGCCCTGGGCTGCAACGTCCTCGCGATGGTCGTCAACCGGGTCGTCCCCGAGGAGCGCGAGAGCATAGCCGAGCGGCTGGCGGCCCGCCTCCCGGTGCCCTGCTACGTGCTGCCCGACGAGCCGGCGCTCGCGGCGCCCACGGTCGCCCAGATCACCCACGCGCTGGGCGGCACGGTACTCCTCGGCGACGAGGCGGGCCTGTCCCGTGACGCGCTGGACTTCGTCTTCGGCGGCGCGATGCTGCCGGGCGTCCTGAACGCCCTGACCCCAGGCTGCATGGTGGTCACCCCCGGCGACCGCGCCGACCTGGTGGTGGGCGCGCTGGCCGCGCACTCCGCGGGCACCCCACCCATCGCGGGCGTACTGCTGACGCTGAACGAGCGGCCGAGCGAGCAGGTCCTGACGCTGGCTTCCCGGCTCGCGCCCGGCACCCCGGTGGTCCTGGTCTCCGGCACCAGCTTCCCCACCGCAGCCGAACTCTTCGCGCTGGAAGGCAAGTTGAACGCCTCGACGCCGCGCAAGGTGGAGACCGCGCTGGGCCTGTTCGAGCGGCATGTCGACACCGGCGATCTCCTGGCACGTATCTCGGTGGCCCGCAGCGGCCGGGTCACCCCGATGATGTTCGAGCACGATCTGCTGGAGCAGGCCCGTGCCGTCCGCCGTCGCGTCGTGCTGCCCGAAGGCACCGAGGAGCGTGTGCTGCGCGCCGCCGACGTGCTGCTGCGCAGGGACGTCTGCGAGCTGACCCTGCTCGGCGACACGGAGGTCATCCGCAAGAAGGCCGCGGACCTTGGCATCGACCTCAGCCCCGGCGCCACCCAGCTGGTCGACCCGCAGACCTCCGAGCTGCGCCAGGTCTTCGCCGAGCGGTACGCACAGCTGCGCGCCCACAAGGGCGTGACGGTGGAGCTGGCGTACGACGTGGTGGCGGATGTGAACTACTTCGGCACCCTGATGGTCCAGGAGGGCCTGGCCGACGGCATGGTGTCGGGCTCGGTGCACTCGACGGCCGCGACGATCCGCCCCGCCTTCGAGATCATCAAGACGAAGCCGGAAGCTTCGATCGTCTCGTCGGTCTTCTTCATGTGCCTGGCCGACAGGGTGCTGGTGTACGGCGACTGCGCGGTCAACCCGGACCCGAACGCCGAGCAGCTCGCGGACATCGCGGTCCAGTCGGCGGTGACGGCGGCCCGCTTCGGCGTGGAGCCGAGGATCGCGATGCTCTCGTACTCCACCGGCACCTCCGGCTCCGGCGCGGACGTCGACAAGGTGCGGGAGGCGACCAAGCTGGTGCGGGCGTCGCGTCCGGACCTGCGGATCGAGGGCCCGATCCAGTACGACGCGGCGGTCGAGCCGTCCGTCGCGGCGACGAAGCTGCCGGACTCCGAGGTGGCGGGCGAGGCGACGGTGCTGATCTTCCCTGACCTCAACACCGGCAACAACACCTACAAGGCCGTGCAGCGCTCGGCCGGCGCCGTGGCCGTCGGGCCGGTGCTGCAGGGTCTGCGCAAGCCGGTGAACGACCTGTCGCGCGGCGCGCTCGTCAGCGACATCGTGAACACGGTCGCGATCACCGCGATCCAGTCGCAGCCCGTGCAGACCCAATCCGTATGACCACTCCGTATGACCACGCCTACAGAAAGCATGACCCCGCCTACAGAAAGCACCACCGCCGTGACCGCGAATGCCACCCGGGTCCTCGTCCTCAACTCCGGCTCCTCGTCGGTGAAGTACCAGCTGCTCGACATGAGTGACAGTTCGCGCCTGGCGGTCGGGCTGGTCGAGCGGATCGGCGAGGAGACCTCCCGCCTTGTGCACACCCCGCTGACCGGCGGCGGCGCCAAGCAGCGTGAGCGCACCGGCCCGGTCGCCGATCATGGCGCGGCGCTCAAAGCGGTCGCCGACGAGCTGACGCAGGACGGGCTCGGCCTGGACTCCCCCGAGCTGGCGGCGATCGGCCACCGGGTGGTCCACGGCGGGCTGAGGTTCACCGAGCCGACCGTGATCACCGACGAGGTGCTCACGGAGGTGGAGCGGCTGGTTCCGGTGGCCCCGCTGCACAACCCGGCGAACATCGCCGGCATCCGCACCGCCCAGGCGCTGCGCCCGGATCTCCCCCAGGTCGCGGTCTTCGACACGGCCTTCCATACGACGATGCCGGAGTCCGCGGCCCGCTACGCGATCGACGTAGCGACGGCGGACGCACACCGGATCCGCCGCTACGGCTTCCACGGCACGTCGCACGCGTACGTCTCCCGCCGGACAGCGGCCCTGCTGGGCAAGGACCCGTCCGAGGTGAACGTCATCGTCCTGCACCTGGGCAACGGCGCGTCCGCATCGGCGGTGGCGGGCGGCCGGTGCGTGGAGACCTCGATGGGATTGACGCCATTGGAGGGCCTGGTGATGGGCACCCGCTCCGGTGACATTGACCCCGCGGTTACGTTCCACCTCAAGCGGGTCGCGGGAATGTCCGCGGACGAGATCGACGAACTGCTCAACAAGAAGAGCGGTCTTGTGGGTCTGTGCGGCGACAACGACATGCGGGAGATCCGCCGCAGAATCGATGAGGGGGACGAGCGCGCCCGGCTCGCCTTCGACATCTACATCCACCGGCTGAAGAAGTACATCGGCGCGTATTACGCGGTACTCGGCCGGGTGGACGCGATCGCGTTCACGGCCGGGGTCGGTGAGAACGCGGCGCCGGTGCGCGAGGCGGCCGTCGCGGGCCTGGAAGAGCTGGGGCTCGCGGTGGACCCCGGTCTCAACGCCGTACGAGCCGACGAGCCGCGGCTGATCTCGCCGGCTTACGCGCGGGTGGCGGTGGCCGTGGTCCCGACGGACGAGGAATTGGAGATCGCACGGCAGACTTTCGCTCTGGTCGCTCCGGAGGGCGTCTGAGAACGGCCCCAGTGGCCCTCGCCTGAGCGGCAGCCCGCCCATTTGCACTTTCCACCAGACGGAATATTCCGCGTCGAAACAAACCGATAGGATCCGCCTTATGCGCCGTTCCAAAATCGTCTGCACACTGGGCCCCGCCGTCGACTCCTATGAGCAGCTGAAAGCGCTCATTGAGGCCGGCATGAACGTGGCCCGTCTGAACATGAGCCATGGCACCCACGCTGAGCACGAGGAGCGGTACCGCCGCGTGCGCAAGGCGTCCGAGGACACCGGCCACGCGGTCGGCGTGCTCGCCGACCTCCAGGGCCCCAAGATCCGTCTGGAAACCTTCGCCGAGGGGCCGGTCGAACTGGTCCGCGGTGACGAATTCACCATCACCACCGAAGATGTCGTCGGCGACAAGTCGATCTGCGGCACGACCTACAAGGGCCTGCCCGGCGATGTGTCCAAGGGCGACCCGATCCTGATCAACGACGGCAATGTCGAGCTGCGGGTCGTCGAAGTCGATGGTCCGCGGGTCAAGACGATCGTCGTCGAGGGCGGTGTGATCTCCGACCACAAGGGCATCAACCTGCCTGGCGCGGCGGTCAATGTCCCGGCCCTGTCCGAGAAGGACGTCGATGACCTGCGCTTCGCCCTGCGGATGGGCTGCGACATGGTCGCACTCTCCTTCGTACGGGACGCGAGCGACATCAAGGACGTCCACAAGGTGATGGACGAGGAGGGCCGCCGGGTCCCGGTCATCGCCAAGGTGGAGAAGCCGCAGGCCGTCGCCAACATGCAGGACGTCGTGATGGCGTTCGACAGCGTGATGGTCGCGCGTGGCGACCTGGCCGTCGAGTACCCGCTCGAGAAGGTCCCGATGGTGCAGAAGCGGCTCATCGAGCTGTGCCGCCGTAACGCCAAGCCGGTGATCGTGGCGACCCAGATGATGGAGTCGATGATCACCAACTCCCGCCCGACCCGCGCCGAGGCGTCCGATGTCGCGAACGCGATCCTGGACGGCGCGGACGCGGTCATGCTCTCGGCCGAGTCCTCGGTCGGCGCGTACCCGATCGAGACGGTCAAGACGATGTCGAAGATCGTCGTCGCGGCGGAGGAGGAGCTGCTCTCCAAGGGCCTCCAGCCCCTGGTCCCGGGCAAGAAGCCGCGCACCCAGGGCGGCTCGGTGGCCCGCGCGGCCTGCGAGATCGCGGACTTCCTGGACGGCAAGGCCCTGGTCGCCTTCACCAAGTCCGGCGACACGGCCCGCCGCCTGTCCCGTTACCGCGCGAAGCAGCCGATCGTGGCCTTCACGACGGACGAGTCGACCCGCAACCAGCTGACGCTGAGCTGGGGCGTGGAGTCCTATGTCGCCCCGCACGTCGACAACACCGACGCGATGGTCGACCTGGTCGACGCGGAGCTGCTGAAGCTCCAGCGGCACAACGAGGGCGACGTCATGATCATCACGGCGGGGTCGCCTCCCGGAGTCCCGGGGACGACGAACATGGTGCGGGTGCACCACTTGGGCGGGGAGCATCGCGGCTAGGTCCGGCTTCCGGGCAATGACGAGGGCGGTACCCCGGTGTGAACCGGGGTACCGCCCTCGGGCCTTCTCGCTCAGGAGCGAGGGCGTGTTCAGCAGTAGCGCCGTCCGCCCGCAGGGCGGGCCCTGCGGCGTCTGGTGCGTGCATCGCAAGGCATCCGCCACGATGCCGTGCCGCTCGCTCAGTTCGGCGAACTCGGTGGCGGCTCGCCGGACGTGGAGCCCGTCCTCGTAAATGGGCTTGAGGAACATCAGCGCCACGTGCCCGATGTAGACCTCGATCTGTGTCGTGGTCTGGTCGCCGGATCTCCGGCAGCTCCCACGTGCTTGCACCAGAAACGACTGTGGGCCGCACCCCGGCAAGAGGTGCGGCCCACAGTCTTGTGCGGCTCCCGGAGGGTCAGTTGGCGTTGCCACCGGTGAAGTAGTTGTGCAGGCCGGGAACCGTCAGCGTCCCGCCGAACTGGCCCGCCTGCGTCACCTTCACGTTGGTGAAGAACGCGAAGGGAACATTCAGCGGCGGAGGGGTCTGCGGGCTGAAGGTGACCGGGATGAGGCCGAAAAGGTTGCCCTTCAGCTCCTCCGTGTACATGGTCACCTCGCCGTCTCGGATTGTCGAGGTGGAGCCCTTGTCCGCCTCGACGTGCGCGGTGGTGCCGTTCGGGCCGACCACCAGCTGGTGGAGGTCCTTGATGTCCACGCTCGAAGCCGTGAACTTCAGCACCTTCTTGATCTTGCCGCTGGCCGTCTTGACCTCAACGATGCCGTGGTAGTTCAGGCCGTTCAGTGTGAGCAGCGAGCTCTCCAGGATCCACGGGTCGTCCGGCAGCAGCGGGCGGCCCGGTTCCAGTTCCGCGTCGGCCAGTGCCTTCGGGTCCGCGGTGGGGCACGGGAAGGGCGGCTTGGCCCCGTCCGGGATGGCCTTGTCCTGCTTGGGGTCGAGGCCCTTGGCCGCGTCGTCGAGCTCCTCGGTCGTGGCTCCCGCCTTGTCCGCCGCGTCCTTGATGGCCTCCTTGGCCTTGTCCACCGTCTCGTCCACCGTGTCAGTGGGCGTGGACGGCTCGGTGGAAGGCTTCGCGGACGGAGTCGTCGACGGCGTCGGCTCGGTGGTTGCCGTGGCGCTCGGCGTCGGGCTGCTGGTCGGCTCCTGGTCGGGGCCGTCCAAGATGTCCTTGATCGCGTCGCCGACACCCAGCGGGTCCAGCGGGTTCCTGGTCTGCGTCTCGCTCGGCGTCGGAGCCGGGCTCGTCGAGGGCGCGTTCGCGTCCGCGGGCTTGCCCGCGTCGGAGGCCGACGGGGTCGTGCCCGGCGTCGGCTCGCCCTCGTCGTTGCCGCCCGCCGAACCGCTCGGGGTCGGGTCGGGCTCCGGGGACGGAGTCTCGGAAGGCTTCGCCGACTCCGACGGCTTCGGCGACTCGGACTCCGCCGGCTCGTCCGAACGGGTCACACACGGACCCGGGGCGAAGGGAATCTCCTTGTCGTCTGCAACTGCCAGCCTGGGGGTGAGTCCCATGCCCACGAAAACGGCGGTGGGCATCGCGGCCAGGGCTATCGCCTTGCTCGCGGGTATCTGCAGCTTGGTCAGGAGCGATTTCCTTGGAGCCGCATGCCGCGGCCCGGTCCTCACTCTGGTGGAATCACCACCATCAGCCGTACTCAGCCGCGTTTCGTCACCCCGCACTGTTCCTCCCGCCGTTGACGTGGGCAGTCGTTCCGGTCACGTTCGGGTCGTATCCCTCGTCAGCTCGCGGCTCGGCAAAATCCAGGTCACTCGCACTGCTGTCCGGGCCCGGAGTCCCTTCCGGCTCGGACAGCTCGACGGGCTCGGCCGCCGGCTTGGCGGGTGCCCAAGAGATCGACAGCGCACCACCGATCAGGGAGAGCAGGAATCCGATCAGGAACCCGCCGATGTTTGCGACTGGGATCGAGATCAGGCCGAGAACGATGGTGGCGACACCCGCAAACACCCGGACGATGGAGTGGAACCACATCGTCAGGCCGAGCGTCATCAGCAGGACCCCGATGATCAGCGAGCCCGCTCCCGCCGTGGTGGCCATGGCGATCGTGAGATTGCCGAGCCGGAGGTCGGCGTACGGCAAGTAGGCGATCGGGATGCCACCGAGCAGGGTGAACAGGCCGGCCCAGAAGGGCCGGTTGCCACGCCACGCTCGGAAGCGCAGCCGCCAGTAGGTGAATCCGCGGGAACCAGTGGACTCGGCGCTCATGGAAAACAGCTCCCTGGAACGGTCTTGCTCAAAGAAAGTAATGAGATGGGTGGATCGGGCAGGGGCCTCACACAGACGACCCCGGCCCGTCCGAAGTGCTTCACCGGGAGCGGATGCTCCTAGAAGCACTCCTTGACGCCCTTGTGAAGCTTCAGCTGCAGACCGCTGAGCTTGAACGTGCCGGCCGTGGTCGCCCACGCCTTCTGCTCCACGCCGGTCAGCTTCGCCACCTTCGCGCGCTGCGCGAAGCCGTACGGGTTGGCCCTGGTACCGGGCTGAATGCCCGGGTCCTTGAGCTGACCCGCCGCGACGCCGATGTCGATGTCCTCGAACGACGCGTCCGCCTTGAGGTCCGAGACATCCAGGTAGAGGTCCGTGGCCTCGACCGGGTTCTTCTCGTCCTGACCAGCCGTCAGCTCAAGGCTCACGCTGCCGATGAACGGCACGTTGGGCGTGACGACCGACTGGCACATGTTGACGATGGTGGCGGTCTTGAAGCCGGACACCGCGACCGGAGCCGCGAAGTCCTTGCCGTCCAGCGTCTTACCGGACGCCACACTGCCGTACTGAACGAAGTTGGTGCCGGTAAGGCTCTTGGCCTTGACCTTGAACTCCTGGCCGGAAACGCTGAAGGACGCTGCGAGCGCCCCCTGTGCCAGGCCGATGCCTATCGCGGCCGTTGCGGCCACACTTGGCACCATGACTAGGGCGAACCGCTTCCATCTGGTTCCGCCACGAGCCACTGACTCCATGACTTTCCTCCTTCTCGGACGTACATCTCCGGTCCGGACCGTGGGTCCGTCCTGGGATGGGAGAAGTGCTACGTCCTCGGGAAGGAGAGCGCCCGTACTTTCAGGCGCGTGCAGCGTCCGAAACACCGGCGATCACCCCCGAGCGACAACCACTGGTCGCGCCTGACGCATCACGCACAACCTGCCGGACAGGCCCTGCCGTTGGGCAGGAACCCCCCTGTCCGCGACCGGCGCCACTGCCGCCGGTCCACCCGGTGGGGACCCAAGGTTCCGCGGCACGACTGGGGGCCGAGCTGGTGCGGTATTGGACCGAGCGTCGCTGATGTTGGTCCATTCCAGGCCGGGGCACAAGGGGGTTCGTTACTCACTAGTAACGGCCCGATAACCACGCCACGACGGCCTGACGTCGGGTGGCCACACAGGGTGCCACACAGTGGTGCGCCAGAAGGGTGGATTGCCGCCAATAAGCGGACAGAACAAGCGGGTTGATTTACTGCGAGTAACAGAGCGTGCGTTTGCCAAGTTTTGGTAAAGCACAGCCGCGTTTTGTCACTGTGTCGCCAAAACGGCGGCGGCGCCTCATCAGCGCCGCCGCCGCAAAACCGTCAGACCTGGCAGAACGGAACGTTCCGTACAGGGCTTTCAAACATGATTCAGAAGAGCACTCGCGCCAGCGCCGAGCGCGCCGCCGTCACCCGCGGATCCTCCGGGCCGACCACCTCGAAGAGTTCGAGCAGCCGCACCCGTGCCGCGTCGCGGTCCTCGCCCGTCGTGCGGCGTACCGTCTCGACCAGCCGGCCGAAGGCGTCCTCGACATGACCACCGACCAGATCCAGATCGGCCGCCGCGATCTGGGCCTGCACATCGGCCGGATTGTCGGCCGCTTCCTGGCGCACCTTCTGCGGGTCCAGTTCCTGTACGCGGGCGAGCAGTTCGGCCTGAGCGAGACCCAGCTTTGCCTCGGTGTTGCCAGGGTCGTCGGAGAGCACGTTCTTGTACGCCTGGACCGCGCCGCCGAAGTCGCCCGCGTCCAGCGCCTGCACGGCCGCTTCCAGCAGGGCGTCGTAGGGCCCCTCGGGCACGACGGGTTCGGCCGACGCCTCGACGCCCGCCTCGCCCGGGTCGACCGCGATGCCGGTCAGGCCGAAGCGTTCCTCGGCGACCTGGACCAGCTGGTCCAGCGTCTGGCGGATCTGCGCCTCCGGGGCCGCCCCCTGGAAGAGCGGCAGCGCCTGGCCGGCGACCACCGCGAAGACGGCCGGGATGCCCTGGATCCCGAACTGCTGCATCAGCATCTGGTTGGCGTCGACGTCGATCTTGGCCAGCACCAACCGGCCGTTGTACTCCTGCGCCATTCGCTCCAGCAGCGGGCTGAGCTGCTTGCACGGCTCGCACCACTCGGCCCAGAAGTCGATGACGACCGGGACCTCGGTGGAGCGCTGGAGGACGTCGCGTTCGAAGCCCGCCTCATCGACGTCAATCACAAGACTCGAAGGGGATACGGCACCGCCGCCGCCCTCGCGGGCGGCCTGGGCACGGGCCTGCTCCGCCTTTGCCTTGGCCTCACCGGCCGCCTTCACCGCGGCGAGGTCGACGACGCCGCTCATGGACATGTTCCTAGGCTGCATGAGTACATCCTCCCCCCTCCGCGCGCGCATGTGAAAAAATCGGTCGTGCCGTGCGGTCGTACTGTCCGGAAGTCCGGAAGTTCGGCACGGGTCCCCACCCGCACCAGTGGTTGTCGCTGAGCCCGGTCAAGGCTTTCGCTACGAGTCGTAGCGTAACTGCACTCGCACCGCCCTGTGTGAGATTCCTCCGGTGAACTGCCTCACAGCGGATCGTCTACCCGCCGGTATGGTCGCCGTCATGTGCAGCCACACCCGCCCCAAAACCGTACGTACGGGTCGTACGGGACGCCCCCGCAGCGCCGAGGCCGACCGCGCGATCCTCGAAGCGACCCGGGCGGCGCTCGTAGAGCTGGGCTGGTCGAAGCTGACGATGGGGGATGTGGCCACCCGCGCGGGGGTCGCCAAGACCACCCTCTACCGCCGCTGGACGAACAAGAACGAGCTCGTCGTCGACGCCGTCGCCGTCCTCTTCGACGAGCTCGAACTCCCCGACCGTGGAAGCCTGACCGCCGATGTGGAGGGCGTGGTGCTGCAGTTCGCGGCGCTGCTGGCCCGGCCCGAGGCCAAGACAGCCCTGATGGCCGTGGTCGCGGAGGCGACGCGGGACGAGGCGCTGCGCAGCCGTATCCGCTCGGCGATCGTCGACCGGCAGAAGCGGCTGGTGCTTGAGGGCCGGGCACGCGCGCAGGCGCGCGGCGAGCTGCCGTACGAGGAGGACGCGGCGGCGGCAGCCCGTAACGCGGACCTGATCTTCGATGTGATCGCGGGCGCGGTGGTGCACAGGGCGCTGGTCAGCGCGGAGCCGGTGGACCAGGCGTGGGCGCGCAGCTTCACGACGCTGCTGGTTTCGGGGCTGGCCTCGCTGTAGAGCTGAACACGGAGGGCCGGCCGAAGGGCAGAAGGGCCGCCGGCCCGGCCCGCACGCGCGGACCGGGCTGCCGTACAGGCCGTATGGAACGTCAGAAGCCGGGCGGCTCGGTGTACGTCCCCCACTCGTCCCGCAGCGCATCGCAGATCTCGCCCAGCGTGGCCTCGGCGCGGACCGCCTCCAGCATCGGCTCGATCATGTTCGAGCCGTCCCGGGCCGCGGCCAGCATCTTGTCCAGCGAGGACCGTACGCGCGCGTCGTCACGGCCGGTCTTGCGGTCCGCCAGGACCCGTACCTGCTCGCGCTCGACCTCGTGGCTGACCCGCAGGATCTCCAGGTCGCCGGTTACCGAGCCGTGGTGGACGTTGACGCCGACGACCCGCTTGTCGGCCTTCTCCAGGGCCTGCTGGTAGCGGAAGGCCGACTCGGCGATCTCGCCGGTGAACCAGCCGTCCTCGATGCCGCGCAGGATGCCGGAGGTGACCGGACCGATCGGGTGCTGCCCGTCCGGGTGCGCCCGCCGGCCACGCTCCTTGATCTGGTCGAAGATCTTCTCGGCGTCGGCCTCGATGCGGTCGGTGAGCTGCTCGACGAACCAGGAACCGCCCAGCGGGTCGGCGACGTTGGCGACGCCGGTCTCCTCCATCAGCACCTGCTGCGTACGCAGCGCGATCTCCGCCGCCTGCTCGCTGGGCAGGGCGAGGGTCTCGTCCAGGGCGTTTGTGTGCAGGGAGTTGGTGCCGCCGAGGATCGCGGAGAGCGCCTCGACCGCGGTGCGTACGACGTTGTTGTACGGCTGCTGGGCGGTGAGCGAGACGCCCGCGGTCTGGGTGTGGAAGCGCAGCCACTGCGCCTTGTCGGTCTTCGCGCCGTACACGTCCTTCATCCAGCGCGCCCAGATCCGGCGTGCCGCGCGGAACTTGGCGATCTCCTCGAAGAAGTCGAGATGCGCGTCGAAGAAGAAGGACAGGCCGGGCGCGAAGGTGTCCACGTCCAGGCTGCGGCTCAGCCCCAGCTCGACATAGCCGAAGCCGTCCGCGAGCGTGTACGCGAGCTCCTGCGCCGCCGTCGCGCCCGCCTCGCGGATGTGGTAGCCGGAGACCGAGAGCGGCTTGTACGCGGGGATGCCCTGCGCGCAGTGCTCCATCAGGTCGCCGATCAGACGCAGATGCGGCTCGGGCTGGAAGAGCCACTCCTTCTGCGCGATGTACTCCTTGAAGATGTCGGTCTGGAGTGTGCCGTTGAGCACGGCCGGGTCGATGCCCTGGCGCTCGGCGGCGACCAGGTACATACAGAAGACCGGGACGGCGGGGCCGGAGATCGTCATGGACGTCGTCACATCGCCGAGCGGAATGTCCTTGAACAGGACCTCCATGTCGGCGGCGGAGTCGATGGCCACGCCGCAGTGGCCGACCTCGCCGAGCGAGCGCGGATCGTCGGAGTCACGGCCCATCAGGGTCGGCATGTCGAAGGCGACGGAGAGCCCGCCGCCGCCGTTGGCCAGGATCATCTTGTAGCGCTCGTTGGTCTGCTCGGCGTTGCCGAAGCCCGCGAACTGGCGGATGGTCCAGGTACGGCCGCGGTAGCCGGTCGGGTACAGGCCGCGGGTGAAGGGGTACTCCCCCGGCCAGCCGATCCGCTCGAATCCCTCATAGGTGTCCCCGGGCCTGGGCCCGTACACGGGCTCGACCGGGTCCCCGGAGAGCGTGGAGAAGTCCGCGTCCCGCTTGCGGGCCTTGTCATAACGGGCCTGCCAGCGTCGGCGGCCTTCCTCGATGGCGTCAGCGTCCATACCTTCGAATTTACTAGGACGTCCTAGTAAATGTCGATGGCAAAAGCCCCGCACATGCGTACGGGGATTAACCAGGTCCGTGAGGTTTACGCCTTGGCGGTCGCCGCGTCGCCGTCCGTGACCAGCGGACGGACCTCGCGGGTGATCTTCGGCTCGACGAAGAAGGAGGCCACCGGGATGCAACCGGCGGCCAGCACCCAGAGCAGCTTGCCGAACGGCCACTTCGCCTTGGAGCCGAGATCGAAGGCGAAGATCACGTAGATGATGAACAGCACACCGTGAACCTGCGAGATCAGCATGGTGTCGCCGACCTTGAAGGCGTACTTCAGGATGATTGCCGCGGTGAAGACCAGCAGCCATACGGCGGTGACGTACGCCATCACCCGGTAGCGGGACAGCACGCTTTGTTTCATGCGTACGAGCGTAACCGCCCGGAAAATCCCCACGGACCGGGGGAGCATGCGATCGCCCGGTAGCGGGTGCACCGGCCCCCGTACCGGGGCACCCTCAGCCCGCGTCCTCGAAATCCCGTGCTGCGACGCGCAGCGGGCGGAGTATGGCGAAGATCTCCGCGCACTCCTCGGCGTCGTACGCGCCGAGCCCGAATTCCATCTCCATCAGATCGCGGGTGGCCGCCTCCACGACCTTCCGGCCCTTCTCGGTGATGGAGGCGAGTGTGCCGCGCCCGTCGTTCGGATTGGGCCGCTTGTCGACCAGACCGGACCTCACCAGCCGGTCCACGGTGTTCGTCACCGAGGTCGGGTGGACCATCAGCCGCTCGCCGATCTTGGACATCGGCAGCTCGCCGGCCTTGGAGAAGGTGAGCAGCACCAGCGCCTCGTAGCGCGCGAAGGTCAGTCCGTACGGTTTGACGACGGCGTCGACCTCGGCGAGCAGGATCTGGTGCGCGCGCATGATCGAGGTGATCGCGGGCATCGAGGGCACGGGTCCCCATCGCTGCTGCCAGAGTTCGTCGGCTCGGGCGATGGGGTCGAAGGGGAGGCTGAGCGGCTTCGGCACGGCACCGACCCTACCGACAGGTCATATGGCGGTCAGCCCCGTCTCGCCCTTCGGTCCCCCCTGCTGTCCGCCCGGTCTCCGCGACGAGCGGCAGACAGCAGGGCGTCGCGACGGCGCCGTGCCGGCCGCGCTCGACGAACCGGGCACGGCCACCGGCCTCGCGCGCCGCTCGGCCGCGCCCCCTCCTCTGCATCGGCGCATCACCTCGGGATCGCGCTGCCGGTGTCGCAGCCCACCGTTCCGGCTCAGGCGGAGAGATGGCGTTCCACGGTCTCAACCTTGGAGCTGAGACCGTCGGTGACGCCCGGTCTGATGTCGGCCTTGAGGACGACGGAGACGCGCGGGGCGCGGGCCTCGACCGCGGCGACGGCGCGTTTGACGACGTCCATCACCTCGTCCCAGTCACCCTCGATCGAGGTGAACATCGCGTCCGTACGGTTGGGCAGACCGGACTCGCGGACGACGCGTACGGCGTCGGCGACGTACTCGCCGACGTCCTCGCCAACCCCCAGCGGAGTGACGGAGAAGGCGACGATCATGCGCTGACCCTGCCCTCGCGGCGGGCGCGGGAGGCGATGACCTCGTCCTCGGCCGCGCGCTTCAGCCTGCGCTCGGCGACGAAGCCGCCGAAGGGGAGGACGGAGAGCACGAAGTAGAGGGCCGCGGTCTTCGCGTTCCACTTGGTGCGGTTCCAGGCGTCCAGCCAGAAGAGCACGTACAGGATGAAGAGCACGCCGTGGATCGCGCCCATGACCGGGACCGCGTTGAACTCCGTCGTGCGCTTGAGCACCGAGCAGACGAGCAGCAGGAGGAAGGAGACGGCCTCCGGCGCTGAGACCAGGCGGAGGCGGTGGAGGGACGAGGCGGTTTTGATGTCCACAGGGGCACCTTCGGTGGGAGGAGGACTCATCTTGCGGGGGTTCTTGTGAACGCATGCACAAGCGCCCGGTCCATTGTGGCAGCCCGCTTCGCCGGACGAGGTCCGGGGTGGCTCCGGACAGACACGGCGTCAGGGTCGGGATCCTCCCTGAGGACCCTGTTCCGGGGCGGAACCACCAGCTAACGTCACTGCGTGGCAACGTTCCGACTCCAAGGCAGCAAGGTGCTCGCCGTCGACATGACCGGCGACGCCGTCAAAGCGAAAAACGGCTCGATGGTCGCCTACGACGGCCAGATTGCCTTCAAGAAGATGTCCGGCGGCGGTGAGGGCATCCGCGGGATGGTCACCCGCCGCATCACCGGCGAGCAGATGACCGTGATGGAAGTGAAGGGGCAGGGCAGCTGCTACTTCGCCGATCGCGCGTCCGAGATCAACCTGGTGAACCTGCACGGCGACAAGCTCTATGTCGAGGCGAGCAATCTGCTCTGCACCGACGCGGGGCTGCGCACCGGGACGACCTTCACCGGGCTGCGCGGCGGGGCGAGCGGCAATGGCCTGTTCACCACCACCGTCGAGGGCACCGGCCAGGCGGCGATCACCTCTGACGGCGCTGCCGTGGTGCTGCGGGTGACGCCCCAGTACCCGCTGTCCGTCGACCCCGGCGCGTACATCGCGCACCAGGGCAATCTGCGGCAGGAGTTCCAGTCCGAGGTGACCTTCCGCACTTTCATAGGCGAGGGCTCGGGCGAGGCCTTTCAGATCCGCTTCGAGGGCGACGGTCTGGTGTACGTGCAGCCCAGCGAGCGGAACACCATCGGGGGCGACGTCTGATGCCGTTCGTCGAGATCAATTCCAGAATGGTCGAGGCGACGGTCGCCCCCGGACAGAAGATGTTCAGCCAGCGCGGCGCGATGCTCGCGTACAAGGGCGAGGTCACCTTCACCCCGAACGTCCAGGGCGGCCAGGGCGGTCTTGCGTCGATGATCGGCCGGCGGGTGGCGGGTGAGGCGACGCCGCTGATGACGGTGGAAGGGAGTGGCACGGTGATGTTCGGCCACGGCGGCCACCACATCCAGGTCATCAACCTCACCGGCGACACCCTGTACGTCGAGGCGGACCGGCTGCTCGCCTTCGACGGAACCTTGCAGCAGGGCACGATGTTCATGGGCTCGCAGGGCGGGGTCATGGGCATGGTGCGCGGCCAGGTGACCGGTCAGGGGCTCTTCACGACCACACTCAAGGGCCATGGCGCGGTGGCTGTGATGGCGCACGGCGGTGTGATCGAGCTGCCGATCACGCCGGGGCGCGCGGTCCATGTGGACCCGCAGGCGTACGTCGCGCACCACGGTGACGTACGCAACAAGCTCTCCACCGCGCTGGGTTGGCGCGACATGGTGGGGCGTGGCTCGGGCGAAGCGTTCCAGCTGGAGCTGAGCGGCAGTGGCGCGGTGTACGTGCAGGCCTCGGAGGAGAAGCTGTGACCGGTCCTGTGATATTCGACCCGATGACGCTGCCGAGCGACGACAACGTCAATCCGTACACCTTCTGCGTGGAGCTCAAGGGCAGCCAGTGGTTCCTGCAGAAGGGGAAGATGATCGCCTACTACGGGCGCATCGACTTCAACGGCATCGGCCACGGCCGGCTCGACCGGCTGCTGCGTACGTCGTTCCACTCGCCGCTGCACGCAAGCGACTGGGTGGTGGCGGAGGGCAGCGGCAAGATGCTGCTCGCCGACCGTGCCTTCGATGTGAATTCGTACGACCTGGACGAGGGGAATCTGACGATCCGGTCCGGAAATCTGCTGGCGTACCAGCCGACCCTGGCGCTGAAGCAGTCGATCGTGCCGGGCTTCCTGACGCTGATCGGCACAGGGAAGTTCGTGGCCGCGTCCAATGGTCCGGTGGTTTTCATGGAGCCGCCGATCCGGGTGGATCCGCAGGCGCTGGTGGGCTGGGCGGACTGTCCCTCCCCGTGCCACCACTACGATCACAGCTATATGACGGGTGTGATGGGCGGCCTCCGGGCGATGACGGGGATCGGCGGGGCCTCGGGCGAGGAGCACCAGTTCGAGTTCGTCGGCGCCGGGACGGTGCTGCTGCAGTCGACCGAGGCGCTGATGGCGGAGACTGCGACGGGCGCGGTGCCGCAGCAGGCAGGCGTCCCGGGCGGTCACGCGGGGGCCGGAGTCCCAGGTCAACACGGGTCCACGCCTCGTCTTCCCGGTCAGCTGGGGGACCTCCAGCGTCGCTTCGGCCTGTGAACGGTAGTCTGCGGAGTGTGACGTCGAACGCCTGCACCCTTGTACGCGGATCGCTGCTCGTGCGGCTGCTCGCGCACCGGGTGCCGGGCGTCACACCCCCCAACTTCGTCCGTTTTTCAACTTCTTAGGTAGAATCTATATATGGAGACCGAGACGGCCACCCGCTGGCTGACCGAGGACGAGCAGTGCGCCTGGCGCACCCACCTGGACGTCAGCAGACTGCTGATGCACCAGCTCGAGAAGGACCTGCAGCCGTTCGGCCTGACCATGAACGACTACGAGATCCTGGTCAACCTCTCGGAGTCGCCGGAGCGGCGGCTGCGGATGAGTGACCTCGCCACGGCGACGTTGCAGTCCAAGAGCCGGCTCTCCCACCAGATCACCCGCATGGAGAACGCGGGGCTGGTCCGCAGGGAGAACTGCGAGTCGGACCGGCGCGGGCTGTACGCGGTGCTGACCGAGCAGGGCATGGAGACGATGCAGAAGGTCGCGCCGCATCATGTCGCGTCCGTACGCAAGCACTTCATCGACCTGCTGACGCCGGAGGCGCTGGCGGACCTGCGGGAGTCGCTGTCACCGGTGGCCGAGCATCTGCGCGGGCGGCGCGGCAAGCTGTAGGCGACTACGGATGGCCGGCCGTCAGGCGGCGGGCAGGCGCGGCCCGAACAGCGCGCCGCCCTGAGGGCCCTGCCTCACGGCGAGCGTGCCGCCGTGGCGCTGGGCCACATCGCGGGCGATCGCCAGACCCAGCCCCACACCGCCGTCGACCAATCCTTCACGCGGCCCTCGCACTGCTTCGCAGGCTTCGGGGCCGCTGCGCCGGACTCCGTCCGCCGACAGGGGCATCTCATACGGTTGCGGCGCGCCGGCGTACACCGTGACCGTGCGGTCCGCGCCGGTGGTCGCCTTGACGGCGGCGAAGCGGTATGCGGCAGGCTCCCCGTCCACGGTGGCGCTTCCCGAACTGAACCGGGGCCCATCGACAGAGACTTCGCCGCGCCGCGGATCGTCGTCGGCCTCCTCGGTTCCGTCCGGGCTGCCGGCCTGCGGTTTCACCTGCCCGTTTCCGGCGCCGGAGATCGCCTCCAGGCCACCGTTCACGGCGAGCACGCGCCCGCCCTCGTCGACGATCTGGACCGGCCGGTTCTCGCGGTCCGGCAGATCCAGCTTGTCGTACGGCACATCGAGCGCGACCTGGGACGCCACCTCGCGGGCGGCGACCTCCGCCTGGAGGTCCGTCTGGTCGATGAGGTTCGACCGCATTACGAGCAGGACGGCGAAGCCTGCGGCGACGACGACGACGGCGACGACGAGTGTGGCGCCGAGCGCGGCTCTTGCCCGTACCGACCTCATGGCGCGGCCACCAGGCAGTAGCCCGCGCCGCGCAGGTCTGGATGCGGTCCGCGCCGAGTTCGCGGCGCAGGGCGCTGACGTACTCGATGATGTTCGGGTCCCCGTCGTAGGCGAAGTCCCAGACGTGCTCGAGGATCTGCGGCTTGCTGACAACGTCGCCGGCGCGTACGGCGAGCTGCTCCAGCAGCGCGAACTCCTTTGCGGTGAGGGCGACTTCGTCCTGACCGCGGTACACCCGGCGGGCGGCGGTCTCCACCCGCAGCTCACCGACGCTGACGACGGGCGAGCCGCCGGACCGGCCGCGGCGGCGCAGCAGCGCCTTGATCCGGGCCAAAAGGACGACGTACGAGAAGGGCTTGGTCAGATAGTCGTCGGCGCCGGTGGCCGACGGGGCTCGCCCCCGGGCCTCGGCGGCAACAAGCCTCTGGCCGCGGCAGAACGCTGCTGCCGCGAGCGGACCGGCCCGCGGCTTACCCCGGTTCCGGGAAGCGGCAACCAGGGGCTTGCACCCGGTTCGAAGTCCAGAAGCCCCTTCGCATCACGACGCGAAGCCGCCCAAAGGCCGGACGCGGCCCGCAGCTCCGGGAAACAGCCGCCCCGGACGCGGCCCGCGGCGCGAAGCGCCACGAGGCCCCCGGGGGCGGCTTGCCCCCGGGTCGGGACGGGGCGGCGGGGTGAGGAAGAACCCCCACCGCCTCAGCCCTCCGTCAGGCCCGCCACCAGCTCGTCCGCCGCCGTGTACGGATCCAGCTCCCCCGCCACGATCCTCTCCGCCAGCGACCCCAGCCGCCGGTCCCCGTGCAAGTCCGCGATCCGTTGCCGCAGCGCCGTCACCGCGATCGTCTCCACCTCGCCCGCCGCTCGGCGGGCGCGGCGGTCGGGGAGCACGCCGTGCTCCTCCATCCACGCGCGGTGCTTCTCCAGCGCCTCGACCACCTCGTCGATGCCCTCGCCCCGCGCAGCGACCGTCTTGACGATCGGCGGGCGCCAGTCGCCAGGGCCGCGGGACTCGCCCAGGCCCAGCATGTGGTTCAGCTCGCGGGCCGTCGCGTCAGCCCCGTCCCGGTCCGCTTTGTTGACGACGTACACATCGCCGATCTCGAGGATGCCCGCCTTCGCCGCCTGGATGCCGTCGCCCATCCCTGGTGCCAGAAGGACGACCGACGTGTCCGCCTGGGACGCGATCTCGACCTCGGACTGGCCGACGCCCACCGTCTCCACAAGGATCACGTCGCAGCCGGCCGCGTCCAGGACGCGGATCGCCTGCGGTGCGGCCCAGGCGAGGCCGCCCAGATGCCCGCGCGTGGCCATGGAGCGGATGTAGACACCCGGGTCGGACGCGTGCTCCGACATCCGGACCCGGTCGCCGAGCAGCGCTCCGCCCGAGAAGGGCGAGGACGGGTCGACCGCCAGGACGGCGACCCGCTTCCCGGCCCGCCGGTACGCCGTCACCAGCGCCGACGTGGATGTCGACTTGCCGACACCCGGCGAGCCGGTCAGGCCGATCACGTAGGCCCCGCCCGTCAGCGGAGCCAGCGCCGCCATCACCTCGCGCAGCTGCGGGGACGCCCCCTCGACGAGTGAGATCAGCCGGGCCACAGCCCGCGGCCGGCCCTCCCTCGCCTGGGCAACCAGCTGGGGGACGTCCACCATGTGACTGCTCCTACTTGCCGTTGCCCGGGACACGCACGATCAGCGCGTCGCCCTGCCCGCCGCCACCGCACAGTGCCGCCGCGCCGATGCCGCCGCCGCGCCGCTTCAGCTCCAGTGCCAAGT
>NZ_JBSFMS010000096.1:0-29732 GCF_053599675.1 Streptomyces sp. NPDC000880
GGCGCCGGGATGGCTGCGGTGCCGCTGCCCGGGCCGCAGGGGCCGCTCGGGGGGCCCCGTGACTGATTGCCGATCATGCCCTGCGGGCACCACAGAGGGGTGAGGGGCCTGTCTGTGCCTGGACCGCCAAGGGCCTGCCCCGGTTGGCTTCCTGGACCGATTTCTGGCTGATTCATACCGGTCTACTGGAACGGAGTGATGCACATGCGTGCGCACAGGCGCTCGCGTCGGCGTGCCGCACGCGCGACGTATGTCCTGCCGCAGGCGGAGACATCCGCCCGCTGGGCACGGCACCTGACCACGACCTTCCTCACCCGGGGCTGCGGCGAGAAGCTCTCCGGCGACCAGGTCGAGGATGCCACGCTGGTCGTCTCCGAGCTCGTCACCAACGCCACCCGGCACGGCCACAGCAGCTGCCGGCTGCGGCTGCACGTCGATCCCGGGCTGGTCACCGTCGAGGTGGAGGACCTCAGCCCGATTCCGCCGCGGCTGGGCACGCCGCTGGAGACGGACGAGGGCGGGCGGGGCATGGTGATGGTGCGTGAGCTCGCGCAGACACTCGCCGTACGGGGCGGACCCGGCGGCGGCAAGACCGTACAGGCAGTTCTCGCGGCGTCCTGAGGGAGTCAGGGCGAGGGCGAGGGCGAGGGCGTGGGCGTCGGGGCTTGAGGGCGAGGGGCGTCAGGGCCTGGGGCGTCAGGGCTTGAGGACCGTGAGCCGTCCCGGCTCAGCACGGCTGCCGCCACACCCCCAGGTCGAGCTTCTTGCGCATGGAACTGAGCCCCAGTTCGCGCGCCGGTTTGCAGAACTTGTCGACCTCAAGCGCGTATTCGACATGGAAGACCGCCTTCCCGGCCTTCACGAACGGCGTCAGCGCCGCGCATTCCCCGAACTGAGCGCACTCCTCGTTCACGGCGAAGTCGAAGTCCCGCACCAGTTGCCTGACTTGGGGAAGATCGTTCTTCAGCCCCACCGACAGGCCGCGGTCATGGGCGAGGCGCGCGATCATGCGGTTGTATGCGAGCTGGTGGGCGGCGGTCAGCCGGAAACCGGTGTCGTTGAGATAGCCGTCCAGCAGATCGGGCTCCACGGCGTCGAAGCCACGGTCGCGGCAGAGGTCAATGCGTTCGGCCATCAGCGGGCGGAGGATGTCGAGACGCCGGATGTCCAGCCAGCGCTCGCCCTCCCACCCGTTGGCCCTGCCGAGTACGGAGGCGGGGAAGTTCCCGTGGTCGGGGCGGAAGGACTCCCACGCGCCCGCGTTGAGGTAGCAGATGACCTTGCGGCCGTCCCGGTGGAGCCGGCGGACGGTCGCGGCGTCGTTCTCGAATCCGTCGATGTCGTAGACGGGCACGTCGACGCGGGCGTCGACCCGGCCGTCGAGCTGCCACTGCCAGGCGGTGCCGGGCCTCGGCTGCCAGCGCCGCGGGTGAGGGGACGGGGCCGGCGGCGGGCCCGAGCACGCCACGAGCACCGCGAGGGCAAGAGCGAGGATCGCGGTCCGCAGACACGTCGCGCGGTTCATGAGTCCTTCCGGAGGGCGGGTGGCAGTGCCGACCAGGGATTGGGGCCGTGGCCGGGAACGGCACAGTGCACCGCGGCGCCGCGCAACTCCGCGGTACGGTCCGCGAGCCGGCAGAGCCCGCGAGGAACCCCGTGCACCAGATGGCAGAACCGGCTCGGCGGAAGGCCCTTGGTCCACGGCGGGGCGGCCGGCGCGGCGCGGTAGCTGTCCCAGTCGCCCTCGAAGGTGATCAGCAGATCCCCGAGCGCGGCATAGCCGGGGGCGGGGTGGGCGCCCGGATTGAGGACGACGGTCCGCCCGCCGCGCGACCGGGCGGCCCGGGTGAGCCGCCGGTAGTGACGCAGTCCCGCCGCGTCGGGGGCGACCTGATCGAGGAAGAACCCGTCCGTGCCGTACCAGTCGCGATGCCGCTCGAAGTCCCGTGCCACCTCGCGTGCCGGCCGCCGCCCGTAATCGGTGTCCGCGTACCCGAGCACCGGCACGCCGGCCGCCCGTAGTTCGCGGGCGGCGGCGACGAACGCGGGGTCCGGGGAGGCGCCGGGACCGTCGTCGACGTTGAGCACCACGCCGTAGAGGAGGGGAGCGGACGCGACGAGGGCCTGCCAGGCGGCGGGGTCGACGGCGGGGTGTACGTACATGGGCACGAGCATGCTCATGCCGGTCCGCCGCTCACGGGGAGGTCACGGGTTCGCCGGAGCCGACCCGCCCCCCTCATCGCGGCGCCCCCGCCGGCGTCGGCGACGCCCACAGGTCGCGCAGCGAGTCGACCAGAGCGCGCTTCGGCCGCCAGTCGAGAGCCCGGGCGGCCGACGTGATGTCCGCGCACTGCCAGGAGACCGCCGTCGAGCGCGCGGACCCCGTGCCGGTCTCCTCCAGGCGGCCGCGGAAACCGGCCGTCCGGACCAGACCGTGGGCCAGGTCGCGGACCGAAGTCGCCACGCCGCTGCCGATGTTGAGCACCGGCGGCAGCGGGCCCTCGTTCGTCGCGGCGCGGACCACCGCATCCGCCACGTCCCGTACGTCGACGAAGTCGCGGTGCGCGGACAGGTCGCCGACCCGCACCGTGTCGTCCGCGTCGCCTGCCCGCCGCAGCTCGGCGGCGAGCCGCCCGGGCAGGCCCGCGGCAGGCGCGCCCGGGCCCACCGGGTTGAAGACGCGCAGCACGACCGTGTCGAGCCCGGAGGCGCGGACGGCCACCGTGCCGGCCAGCTTGGTGGCGCCGTACGGGCCCAGCGGCCTGGTCGCGGCCGCCTCGGTGACCGGCTCGCCGGGCGCGGTAGGCCCGTACTCCGCCGCGGAGCCGAGGTGGACGAGCCGGGCGTCGGGTGCCGCGTCGCCCAGGACCTCGCACAGCGCGGCCGGGCCGCGTGCGTTGACGTCGGTGAGGTGGACGGCGCTGCCGGCCACCAGGCCCGCGCAGTTGACGACGACAGACGGCCGGGCAGCCAGCAGCGCGTCCGCGAGGACGCCGGGAGAGGAGGTGAGGTCGAACCGTACGTCGGCGTCCGCGGACCGGCCGCCGACGAGCAGCCGCACGCCCGGCAGGGCGCGCAGCCGCTCGGCGGTGTGCCCGCCCAGGAATCCGCTGGAGCCCAGGAGGAGGATGCGCACGGACCGTCACGCTCCCTTGAGCAGGAGGTCGCGGTACGTGGTGAATTCCGCGTTCGCCCGGTCGTAGTCGTCGGGTCGGCCGATGTCGAGCCAGTAGCCGTCGAACTCGTAGGCGTGCGGCGGCTTCTGCTCCTTGAGCAGATCGAGCACCAGCTCGTCGAAGCCGAGCGGCAGACCGGGCGTATAGCCGGCGAGCGTCTCGCGGGTGAGTCCGTACACCCCCATGGAGACGCGGTAGTCCATGCTCGGTTTCTCGGCGAAGCCGACGACCCGGCCGGACTCGGTGGTGAGCACCCCGAAGTCGATGGAGACCTTGCGCGCGTATGTGGCGACGGTGAGCGGCGCGCCGGAATTCCGGTGCTGCCTGACGACGTCCCCGTAGTCGAGGTCGGTGAGGATGTCCCCGTTCATGACGAGGAAGTGGTCGGGCAGCCGGTCCATCATGGTGAGCAGCGGACCCATGGTGCCGAGCGGGCTCTCCTCGGTGGAGTAGCCGACGCGCAGCCCCCACTGCGAGCCGTTGCCGACATAGGCGCGGATGATGTGGCCGAGATGGCCGATCGCGATGGTGCAGCTGACGAAGCCGGCGGAAGCCAGCTGGCGCAGCACGATCTCCAGGATCGCGTGCTGGTCGCCGATCGGCACCAGCGGTTTGGGCAAGGCGGTGGTGTACGGCCGCAGCCGGACGCCTTTGCCCCCGGCAAGTATCACTGCGTGCATGGGGACTCCCCTGTCAGGCCCAGTGGCTCAGATGTTGTAGATGCCGGTCTTGTAGCGGGTGAGATTCGCCGGGTCCCGGAAGAACTCGATGGTGCGTACGAGCCCGTGCTCCAGGTCGTGTTCGGGCTGCCAGCCGGTGGCGTCGCGCAGCCGCGTCGCGTCGGCGACCAGCCGCATCACCTCCGAAGCCGCCGGCCGAATGCGTTCCTCGTCCTCGCGTACATCGAGGTCGGCCTCCATCAACTTGCCGACCAGCCTGGTGAGTTCGCCCACCGAGATCTCAACTCCGGTACCGGCGTTGAAGGTGCGGCCGACGACGGCGTCGGCGGGCGCGGTGCCGACGGCGAGGAAGGCGCGGGCGGTGTCCTTCACGTACAGGAAGTCCCGGGTGGGCCGCAGATCCCCGAGGGTGATGACCCGCTCGCCCGCCGCGACCTGGCCGATGACGGTCGGGATGACCGCCCGCATCGACTGGCGCGGCCCAAAGGTGTTGAACGGGCGCAGGGTGACGACCGGAGTGCCGAAGCTGGCGTGGTAGCTGTCGGCGAGCCGATCCCCGCCAGCCTTCGAAGCGGCGTACGGGGACTGGGTGTTGATGGGGTGGTCCTCGGTGATCGGCACCGTCTGCGCGGTGCCGTACGTTTCGCTGGTCGAGGTGTGCACCAGGCGCGGGATCCCCAGCTTGCGCACCGCCTCCAGCACATTGAGGGTGCCCGTGACATTGGTGTCCACGTAGCTGTGCGGGGCCCGGTACGAGTACGGGATCGCGATCAGTGCGGCGAGGTGGTAGACGGCCTCGGCGCCCTCGGCGAGCTGATGCACGGAGCCGGCGTCACGGACGTCGCCGAGGACGATCTCGACCTGTTCGAGGGTGTCGGGGGAGAGCGTCTCCAGCCATCCGTACGAGGAGAAGGAGTTGTACTGGGCCATGGCGCGAACCCGGTAGCCGGCGGCGACGAGGGTCTCGGTCAAATGCGATCCGATGAAGCCCTCGGCTCCGGTGACGGCGACAAGCGCGTTGGATGTCACGACGGTTGCTCCTGTTGTCGGTGGTCGGTCGTCGGTGGTGAGTCGTCGGTGCTTCGAGGCGGGATGTGGTCAGCGGTGTGCGGTGGGCCGGCCGAGCAGTCGGCAGGCCGCGGCGACCAGGACGGCCGCCGCCGCGGTGCGACAGATCAGTTGGGCGGGGCCGGGCGGAATCCCGGAGAAGTGGGCCGCGGCTTCCGCGGCCGCGGCGGCGAGCGTGACGGCGGCCGGCGTCCAGGCCAGCGAGAACGCCTGCAGCAGCAGCGCGGCCCAGAGCACGGCACCGAGGCCGAGCAGGGGAGCGGGCCCGGTCCCCGCGACCAGCGAGCCGAGACCGAGCACAGCCAGATACGCGCCGAGGCAGTACGCCAGGGCCCGCCCGGCGCGCAGCGTGAAGCCGCGACTGCTGGCGCTCGCCCGCAGCGCGGCCAGCGCGAGGGATCGGTAGCGGTACAGCAGCCACTCGGCGAAGCCCATGCTGAGCGTGAGGACGACGACCGAGCGCGGGTCGTCCGCCCCGGCGAGCGCCGCGAGCACGCCCGCGCCGAGGCCGAACAGCCCGTACGGAAGGGAGCGCAGCATCCTGGGCGTGGCACCCGTGGCCGTGGTCTCGGATCGCACGGTGTCGCGTACGGCCTGACCGGCGGCCAGGACCGTGAGCGTCACCGTCGCCGGCAGCAGCCCGAGTGCGAGCGGTGCCGAGGGCTGCCACATCAGCACGGTTCCCGCACCGGCGGCCACCGGCAACAGGGTGAGCAGCAGGGCCCGTTCGCGGCCGAGGACCAGCAGGACGCTCGCCGCCGCGAGATAGCAGGACTGACCGGCGGCGAAGGCCGCGCCCGTACCGGGACCCGATACGAGCAGCCCCGTGACCGCCGCCCCCAGCGCACCGGCGGGCGCGCCGACGCGCAGAGTCCGCCCGGCTGCTGCCTTCCCCTCGGCCGCAAGCCGCAGATACGCGCGATGGCTGAGCGCCTGGTTCCACGCCCAGGCCGCGAGCGCGGATACGATGAGCCCGGAGACGTCCGCCGTGCCGTGCCACAGCACGGCCCCCAGCACATAGGCAAGGCCCGGCAGGGCGAAGACCAGACCACGCAGCGCACAGCGCAGATGGTCGGGCCGCCAGGGGTCGGGCGCGGGCGGCGGCTCCGGGTAGTGGCGCGGCACGCGGGCGTACAGGTCCTCGGCGAGCGTGAAGAGGTCCGGACGCGCGTAGCGTTCGGTGATCTGCTCACCCGTCAGACCGTCCGACTCCAGCAGCGCGGCCACCTCGTACGGATGGACGGCGGTCGCGACCTGCTCGACCAGACGCTCGGCGAGCTCGTCGATCGGGTCCTCGGCCCAGCTGGGCCGGGAGCGCGTCCGGGGGCGCGGCCTGGGTATGACGGGCAGGGTGTCACCGTCGCCCGGCAGAAGGCGTAACGGGCCGCTCATGCGAGGACCTCCGCAGGCCATGCCGAGGCCGCCGACTCATGGGAGCCCAGGGCAAGTTCGAGATATATCGAGCGGAAGGTGTCGATGGTCTGCCGGAGCGTGAACTGCTCGATCACCCGCAGCCGCGCCGCCTCGCCCATCGCGGCCCGCCGCCGTGGATCACTGAGCAGCTCCAGCGCGGCGCGCGCCATCGCCTCCGGCTCCCGCGGCGGCACCACGAGACCGCTGTCGCCGACGGCCTCGCGTACCCCTCCGACGTCGGTGGAAACGGTGGCGCGCCCACAGGACATGGCCTCGATCAGCGTGAACGGGAAGCCCTCGCTGATGCTGGACAGCATCACGACATTCCCGGCCGCGTACGCGTCCCGTATGTCGTCGACCCGCCCCTCGAAGGTGACGGCGTCCGCGTGCCCGAGTTCGGCGGCGAGCGCCTCGCAGCGTTCCCGGTAGGCCTCGCCGCCGCGCGGGGTGCCGCCGAAGAGCCGCAGCCGCGCGTCCGGCAGGTCCTTCCGTACGAGCGCGAAGGCCCGGATCAGGGTCTGAAGGTCCTTTATCGGGTCGACGCGGCCCGCCCAGCTCAGCGTGGGCACGTCCGGTTCGGGCCCGGCGGGCGGGAACGCCGCCGGGTCGACGCCGTTGTAGACCGTGCGGATGAGCTCCGGGTCCGCACCTCCGCGCTCCTCCCACAGCCGGTTGTAGCGATTGCCGGGAGTGATCAGGGCGGCCGCGCGGTACGTCTCCTCGGCCAGCAGCCGGAAGAAGCCGAGCAGCAGCGCCTTCACCGGCCAGCGGTAGGGGCCCGTGCGGTAGCCGAGATAGCGCTCGCGCAGATACACCCCGTGCTCGGTGAGCAGCAGCGGTACGCCGTGCAACTGTCGGCCGACCAGGCCGGGCAGGACCGCGATGCCGCCGCTGACCGCGTGCGCGACGCCCCGTTCCGGCGGCGCGGCCGCGAGCGGCCGCAGCGCGTGTTCCAGCAGATCGCTGGCGGTGAGCGCGTCGTGCAGGGTGGGCCGGGCCGCGTACACCGGCAGGTCGCGGCGGTTCCAGACGCCGGCCAGGATGCGCACGGCCTGGTCGGTGCGCAGCGCGGGCGCGAGCAGGCCGTCCCGGGCCGCCCCGGCCAGTTCGTACAGCGCGGGACCGAAGTGCGCCTCGGCCGCCGGGTCGAGGAGCGAGGTCAGAAACCTTTCGTACGTCTGCATCAGCTGCCGCAGTCGGCGGCCGCGCGGCGCGGCCCCGGCCGGGTCGGGCCCCCACATGGGGACGCTGACGGGCTCGGCGACATGGGCGGGCAGCTCCCAGGCGAGGGACTCCCGGCCGGTGCCGGTCACCGCGATGACGTGGAAGTCGAAGTCGAGCATTCCGCTGACGAGTTGGTCGCACCACACGCTCACGCCGCCGTGGCTGTGCGGATAGGTGCCTTCGGTGAGGAGGGTGACCAGAGGCGCGCCGGACTGCGGCGCGCACAAGGACTCGGCCATGTGCAACTGCTCCCCGGGATGCGAGAAGGGAAGGGGGCGCCTTGCCCGAAGGACGGGCAGCGGCGCGTCGAGCCGCGCGGTCCCGGGGGGACTGAGCCCCGGGACCGCGTGTGCCGAGGTGTCAGCCGGTCACGCCGTACGGGACCCGCTGGAGCACGCCCGCGGGCAGCGGCAGCCGCGGCGCGGAGGCCTGGACCGGCGCGGCCTTCGCGGTGCGGGCCGCCGTCGGCGCCGCGGCGGGCAAAGTGAGCGTGACCCGGTCCTGGAGCAGCCCGGGGCCGACCCATCCGGAGACCGCGCCGGCGTACGCGCTGCCGAAGTCGGCGGTGCCGAGGAGCAGGTTCTGCCGGGTGCCGGCCGGCATGGTCGCGGTGACCCGGACGCCACCGGGGGCTTGCACGGTGACGGCGTTGCCGACGCGGTAGGCGGTCACCTGGCCCGCCTTGACGGCGGTGTTCCAGGCGGCCCGGTCGCGCAGTTCGGCGCCGATGTCGCGCTGGCGCAAATTCACCAGCGGGGTGCTGTCCGCGTACAGGGCCTTGTAGTCGTCGAGGATGCGGTTCAGCACGGGGTAGGCGATACGGTCCTCGGCCAGGTTGGACTGGTGGATGAAGTGCGGCCGCGGGTCGTTGGCGAGGGCGTGGCCGAGTCCGATACGGGCCTCGAGCGGCACCACGTAGTCCGTGTACCCGGTCGCGGTGTCCAGTGGCTCTGCCAGGCAGGTGGAGTTGGCCGCGGTTTCGCAAATGCCGCTGCCTCCGTCTGCCGTGCGTGTGTAGATCCAGTTGTACTCGTCGATCTGCTCGGCGGTGCGGCCCGCGTTGTAGAAGACGTTCATCGGGTAGCGGGGCACGGTCAGGGCGGAGCCGACCCGGCGTTGGGCGCGGTCGCGCGAGTTGTCGGAGCCGATCCAGGCGACGGCGTTGTCGGTGAGCGCGGGCGCGAGGTTCGGATTGTCGTCCGGCTGCTGCGGCAGGATCCGCAGCCCGGAGTGCTCACCGGTGACCAACTCGTCGCTCTGCAGCGGGAGTCCGGCCCGCCGGCCCCAGGAGCGGTTGTCCCCGATCTGGGCGGAGATCACGGAGCGGCTGACGTACTTCGTACTCCCGTCCGCGTTCTTGGCACACACCCAGGGGACGACGGTGACGTCCTGGACGCAGCCGAGGAAGGGGTGGTTGTAGGTGTGGTTCACCCACCGGTAGGCGTTCTTGTCGGCGGTCAGCTGCTGCGCGAGCGGGTCGCTGCCGCCGTGCTCCTCCTTGAACAGCTCGCTGCCCCCGCCGTTGTAGACCATGTCAAGGGTGAAGCCCTTGGAAGCGGACCACTGGGTTGCGTACTGCGCGTCGGCGGCCGTCATCCGGATCGGGTCCGGCTCGCCCTGTCCCGGCGCGCAGTCCACGTCGCCGGGGGTGCAGTTGAGGACGCTGTCCCAGCGGTCGTCGGCGGCGAAGACATCGTCGACATGGACGGCGAAGTAGTTGCGGGCCGCGCCGATCTGGACGCCCTGCGTCAGCCAGTTCACGATGCCGCGCGCGAGAAGCCGGAACTGCTGCTGGTACTGGTTGTAGACAAAGGTGACGACGAGCTCGCGGCGGCCGTCGTGGCGGTACTCGCCGACGATCGAACCGCGCTGCTGCGAGCCGGGCAGTGGCGCGTCGACATAGCTGGTGAAGTCGGCGCCCGCGGCGGGCTTCGCAATGTGCGCGTAACTCTCGCCCACGGAAGGCGAGTTGTCCTCGAAGGGCACGGACCCGTCGAGATAGCCGAAGGGGCCCGCCTTGCCGGCGGCCGTCACGTCGGCCCGTGCGCCGTCGAGCGAGCCGCTGTAGCCGCCGTTGACGGGGTAGTCCAGGCCCACTTCGGGGCGGGCGTAGGTGTAGGCGTCGACCTGCGGGATCCCGAAGCTCTTCTCGTACGAGGCGAGAGCGGCCATCTCCGCCGAGCCGGCCCCGAAGGGGTTGTCGTTGGGCAGCACCACGGCCTGGTACTTGGCGCGCGGCCGTCCGTCCACGGTGTCGGCGAGGAAGCCCGCGTTGATGACGGGACGGTTCGTCCCATGCAGATCGAGCAGGGTGTACGGCGTTCCCGAGCCGTCGAGTTCGGCGGTGATGGCGGCGGTGGCAGGGCCCCCGTCGTCCACCACCAGGACTCTCAGATCGATACGTGGCGCCGGTGCCGCGGCTGCCTGGGCAGCCGGTGCGGCGAATGCCAGCAGAAGTGCGCCGGTAGCGGACAAGGCAGCCGTGCGGACGCTGCGCCTCATGTGTTCGGTTCCTCCCCGGAAGGGCATGCCGGACCGAAGTCCGGCATGCCCTTGCCCCCCAGCGGTGGTCGGCGCGCGTAGAACGCCCCGCGTGTCCCGCTCTCTGTCAGATCACATAGTGGGGCGTAATTTGGGGAACCTGTGTGGGCATTGTGAAACCTGGCGCGAAACGGATGCAATGCGTCTGCCTGAGTGCCTTGCCAAGTACCGTCCCCGGCCTGCCCGTTGGGCGTCCGGTCGGCTCCCCTCGATGCCGGACGCGCAGGTCAGGGGAGCGTGAAGCGATTCCCTGGTGCGACGCGACCGCCAAGGGTCTGGTCCAAAGAAAGCCTCCGCGTTACGCGCAGGATTCAGCCAGTCGCGACGCTGGACGCCCCCGCCGCCTCCAATGTGCCGGGCGGCCTCGAAGTCGTCAGCCGCGGGCTCGCGCTGCCGGACGAAAGCGGCCCAGGGCGCGACGGTACGGGACGAGGTGCCCGACGCCGGACCGGTGGAAGCCGTACCGGACCACCGCAACCCGTACGGGTGCGGGGCGAAGCCCCCGGTCACGGGATTTTGCCGTCACCCTTTTGCTCAGTAAAGTTGCGCTTTTGAAACCCACAGCGCGCGAGTGATCGAGGAACGGCAAAGGCAATGACGGTGACAGAGGACAGCCCGGTGTACGGCCCGGGCATCGACCCGGAGCGCCTGGCCGTCTGCCTCAGCGTGCTCGACGAACTCGACAAACTGGACGTCGACCACCCCGACGCGATCACGGTACGGCGCGCCACCGCCGGCATCTACCGCACCGTGAAGCAGCGCCGCCGCCAGGAGCGCCGGGCCGCCAAGACCGCCCACGACAAGTCGGTCACCGAGGCCACCGCCACCGGCTCCGCCGAGCGGATCGACGACGAGACGGAGGGCCTGCTGCCCTCCTCGTCCGTCACCGGGGAGATCGCGGGGATACTCCAGCGCCCCCGGTCCTGCTACATCTGCAAGACCCGCTATGTTGAGGTCGACGCCTTCTACCATCAGCTCTGCCAGGAGTGCGCCGCCGAGAACCGGGCCCGCCGCGACGCCCGCACGGACCTGACCGGCAAGCGCGCCCTGCTCACCGGCGGCCGGGCCAAGATCGGCATGTACATCGCGCTGCGACTGCTCCGCGACGGCGCCCACACCACCATCACCACCCGCTTCCCGAACGACGCGATCCGTCGCTTCAAGGCGATGCCGGACAGCGACGAGTGGATCCACCGCCTCAAGATCGTCGGCATCGATCTGCGCGACCCCGCGCAGGTCGTCGCCCTCGCCGACTCGGTGGCCGCCGCGGGCCCGCTGGACATCCTGATCAACAACGCCGCGCAGACCGTACGCCGCTCCCCGCAGGCGTACAGCGAACTGGTCGCCGCCGAGTCCGCCCCGCTGCCCGCGGGCGAGCTGCCGCCCGCCCAGGTCATCGGCACCTTCGGCAGCGGCGCCGTGGACTCCGTCGCCGCGCTGCCGTCCGCCGCCGGCGAGGGCCTCACCGCCCAGGACGTCACGGGCCTCGCGCTGGTCTCCGGCTCGGCATCCCTGGAGCGCATCGCGGCGGGCACCGCGATCGACGCCGGCGGCCTGGTCCCCGATCTGCACGACACCAACAGCTGGATCCAGACTGTTTCCGAGGTCCACCCGGTCGAGCTGCTCGAAGTGCAGCTGTGCAACTCCACCGCGCCGTTCATCCTGATCAGCCGGCTCCGCCCGGCCATGGCCGCGGCCGAGGCCAAGCGCACCTACGTGGTGAACGTCTCCGCCATGGAAGGCGTCTTCAGTCGCGGCTACAAAGGCGCGGGCCACCCGCACACCAACATGGCGAAGGCCGCGCTGAACATGCTCACCCGCACCAGCGCCCAGGAGATGTTCGAGTCCGACGGCATTCTGATGACCGCCGTCGACACCGGCTGGATCACCGACGAGCGTCCGCACCCCGACAAGATGCGCCTCGCCGACGAGGGCTTCCACGCCCCGCTCGACCTTGTCGACGGCGCCGCCCGCGTCTACGACCCGATCGTGCGCGGCGAGGACGGCGAGGACCTCTACGGCTGCTTCCTCAAGGACTACGCTCTGGCGAACTGGTAACCCGCAGCCGGTCATGGACGGCGTACGAGCCGGTGCCCGCCGCCGCGCGCGCCCCCGTATCGCCGTCCACCAGCAGATCGGCCCCGGTCACCCATGCGGACTCGTCCGAGACCAGCCACAGCACCGTTCACCCGTACCGCCGGGGCCAGTTCGTCGGCGAGCCGCTGTGTGAGGTGCCGCAGCGCCGCTTTCCTCGTGCCGTACGCGCCCACCGGCGGTCGGTTCATGGACCGCGTTGTTGACCAGGATGTCGAGCCGCCCGAACTCCCGCACGGCGAGGGCGGTGCAGCGATCGAGATGGGCCGGGTCGGCCACGCTGCCGGCGGAGCCCGCCGCCCGCGCTCCCGCGTCCCGCAGCCTGGCCACAGCCGCCGATACTCCATCCGGGTCCCGTGCGGTGACCACTACATCGGCGCCCGCTCCGGCCAGTGCGCCGGCGATGGCGAAGCCGATGCCACGGGAAGCCCCTGTCACCAGGGCTGTCCTGCCTTCGAGGCAGTTGTGCGCAGGCCCGGAAATCATTCGCGTACGTCCCACGAAGCCCCGCACAGGAACAGACCGTTGGCCGGAATTGAGTCGGTTTACAGGAGATTTACAGGCCCCATCGAGCGGAGCCCTGCTCATTTGGTTACTCTGGGGTGAACGGACGCCACCAAAGGGCCCACGAAACCCCCTTGGCCGTCCTGGGACAGGTCTGCAACCAGGCTGCGGTCCCGCCCGAGTAGCGGCACCACCGCGACCGAACTGCCCTTGTCCCAGTTACGCGACACAGAGGAGTGCGCGGTGACATCAGATGTGAAGAAGCACGAGAAGCGACCGCCGGAACGCGGCGGCGAACGGGCCGGCCGGCCTGATGAACTCGGCAGCCTGGAAGTCTGGGCCCGATCGGCTCCGATCCGGCTGGCCGGCTACGAGGACGACCTGGCCGAGCCGCACATCCTGCCCGGCATCGACTGAGCGGATCGCTTCGCCCCGTACCCCCTGCCGCACCGGCAGGGGGTACGGGGCGTTCGGGGGCCGCGCAAGCTCCCTCGCCGATCCCCGCAGGTCACGCTGATTCATCCGATGGGTGGGAGAAACAGATTCACCTGTGTCCGGTAGAGAGCATTGACAGGCCACTGTCACGCTTCAATCATCGGATCTCATGACCGAACTTCCCAGGCGCCATGTACTTGGAATGACGGCGGGGGCGGCAGTCGGCGCCGCCCTCATCCACCCGGCCACGGCCGATGCGAGCCCCCGGACAGCGGCAGCACACGGGAACGAGGAGCGAGAGACGGTGACTGGGGCACCGTCCCCGCCGCCGTGCCCGTACCGCTTGAGCGATGGTTCGACAACGACGGCATCGACACCGCGGACGCCCCTGGCGGCAACTTCGACGGCTCCGGCTACACCTTCCCCGGCGAGGAACTCCCCTCCGGACAGCTGGACATCGACGGCATCGCGTATCTCTTTCCCGCCGCAACGGCGGGCGCCAAGAACAACATCGTCGCCCTCGGGCAGCGCATCGAACTCCCCAGGGGCCGCTATCTTTCCGGCCTGTTCCTCGTCGCCGGCAGCTACGGAGCGGCATCCGGCAAGGCGACCGTCCACTACGCGGACGGCACCACCCAGGACGCGGCACTCGGAGGCCCCGACTGGTACTCCGGCAGCGGTTCGCTCACCGCTCCCTACCGTTACAACCCGGCCGGACAGAAGGACCCGCACCAGGTCGTCATTGCCACCGCCGAGCTCGCCATGGACTCCGCCAAGGAGGCCGTGGCGCTCACGCTGCCGGTCACCAACCCGGCGCAGCCGAACAGGGCCTCCCTCCACATCTTCGCGCTCACCCTGCAACCAGCCGCCCAGGGACGCGCGTTGGCGCTGCGCGACGCCCATTCCACAACATCCCTGCTCGACTCGGGCGCACAGAGCGTCGAGGCCACCGTGATCAACGCCGGCACGGTCGGCATCCTCGCCTCCGACCGGCTCACCCTCTCCGTGGACGTGCCCGGCGCCCGCACCGTCGCGCCCGCCGCCGTCCGCCCGAACAAGGCCTTCTACATCCACTCGCTCGCCGCGCCGGGCAGCACGCTCACCGTCGAGGCCCCGGTGGCCGTCCAGCCCGGCGACAAGGTGACCATGCTTGGTCATGGACGGCCGCTGGCCTGGCGTACGACCGGCGGCAAGCTGGTGATCGACGTGCCCGCCGCGGCCTGCCGGGCGGGCAAGCACGTCTGGGTGTTCAAAGCAGCCTGGTCGGCCTGAGGTATTCGCGCACATAGGTGCGGTGCCACCAGGCGCCGGTGGCCCGCAGTTCGCGCCAGGTCGTGTACCGGTAGCGGTACAGCCTGGCGCGGACGTAAGCGGGCGGGGCGTCCGGGAACGGGTTGCGGCGCAGCAGCCGCAGCGTGTCCCGGTCGCCGTCCAGCAGCCGCTCCGTGAACGGGCCGAACCAGGAGGCCGCGTAGGCGGGGGAGAGCGCGGCGAACCACATCATCCAGTCGAGCCGCAGATGGTACGGCGCGAACTGGCGGGGGAGCCTGCGCACATCACCCGGCTTGCCCTTGAATTCGTACTCCCGCCACACCGTGCCCTGATGGAGCTCCTTCTCGGCCGTGCCCTCGATCACCACCTCGTGCCGCACTCGCCCGACCGTGCCGAACGCGCCGTAGGCGTTGACCAGATGGAACGGATCGTACGACCGGTTCATCTGCTGCCGCCGCGAGAAGAGATTGCGGGCCGGACGGTAACTGAGGCCGAGGATCAGGGCGGTGACGGCGATCACCACGATCTCGTACCAGAGCGGGGGTGAGGGCAGCGCGGGCGGATCCGCGATCAGCGAGCCGTCCACGGCGGAGAGGGCGAGCACGATGGTCAGCCAGTTCAGCCAGGCGAAGTTGCCGGACAGTACCAGCCACAACTGGGTCAGCACGATCACGCCCGCCGCCGCGCTCGCGACCGGCTGAGGTGTGAACAGCAGGAGGGGAACGAGAAGCTGGGTCACATGGTTGGCCGCCACCTCGCCCCGGTGGAACGGTTTGGGGAGATGGTGGAAGAACCAGCTCAGGGGACCCGGCATCGGCTGCGTCTCGTGGTGGAAGTCCAGACAGGTCAGCTTGCGCCAGCACTCGTCGCCCCGCAGCTTGATCAGCCCCGCGCCGAACTCCACCCGGAACAGCACCCAGCGCAGCAGCCACAGCACCAGCACGGGCGGGGCCGTGCGCTCATTGCCCAGGAAGACCGCGAGAAAGCCCGTCTCCAGGAGCAGTGACTCCCAGCCGAAGCCGTACCACGTCTGGCCGACATTGACGATCGACAGATACAGCACCCACAGCGCCGCCCACCATGCCATCGCGGCCGCGAGCGGGACATGGTCGGCCGCGCCCGCCACCAGCGCCGCCGAGAGCAGGCAGCCGGCCCAGGCGCAGAGTGCGAACAGGCGGTCGGAATAGCGCAGTTGAAACAGGCTCGGCGCGTGCCGCATCGGCACCCGGCGTACGTACGCGGGCACCGGCAGCATGCCCCGCTCACCGATCAGCGCCCGGAACTGCAGGGCGGCGGTGAGAAAGGCGACCAGATACACGGCGGCCAGAGCCCGCTGGAAGACCAGCCGGCTGAGCCAGTAGTCACCGTCGCTGAACCACTCCATTACGTCCAGTATCGGCCGCGGCAAGCCGTCGCACCGTACGACCGAGCCGCGTGGCGTACCACTTCTGCACCACGGGTACGAACGGACCCGCGAGCCGGGTGTACCAGCTCGCCGGACGGCTGAAGGCCATGACGGTGAACCACACCGAGCCGTCGTCGCGGATGTCGACGACGAACGACTCCTCACCACGCTCGGGATGCCCAGCCAAAGTGCCGTACGCGAACCCCGTCCGGTCCTTCTCGTACGCCGTCCAGATCACCTCGCACGGCGCGGTGAACCGCAGCGGGCCGACCCCGAGCGAGACCTCGACCCGGGCGCCGGGCTCGGCCCGCGCCGCCGTGGTGCGCACCCGGGCGCCCGACCCGCGGTGCATCCGCCAGCTGGTGACCGCCGCGCCCGCCGCCTCGAAGGCGGATCGGCCGCGGCCGATCCGGGCGGTGTGGTGGAGGTGGTGGTAACCGTCGGGCAGTGGGCCGAGCCGGGTGGCGCCGGTCTCGGGATAGTTGAGCGTGCGTACGCGATTCATGCGGCCGTCTCCTTGAGTCGTCGCCAGGCGAGCACCGAGCAGAGTGCGAAGCCGAGGGCGTTGCCGAGGCCGTGGGTGGCGGCCATCCAGGTCAGGGTCGGGTGGGGCAGACCGGTAGCCTCGCCGAGCGCCCAGCTCAGGGCGAGCAGCATCGTCGCCACCAGCACGGCGGCCGAGCCGGCGAGCAGGCCGCGGGTGAACCGGCCCTGGCCGCCGGCCCGGACATCCCGCCAGGTCAGCAGCGCGACAGTCCACATGCCGGCGGTCAGCACGAGTGCACCGAGCAGCTCGGCCCAGTCGTCAAGGAAGTAGCCGGCCAGGACGAGAAGGGTGCCGAGCGGCACGCTCAGCGCCGCGAAGCGCCCGGCAGGACCGGCCGATGTGCGGCAGACCAGGCCTGCCACCAGTGCGGCCGCGAACCCGGCGAAGTGGAAGTGCGGCACGGTCAGCGCCAGGATCGGCAGGCTGAAGCCGAAGAGCTCGTGCCCGGAGCGTTCCGCGACGAGTGCGACACCGGCGACGGACGGGGTCACCAGCGCGGTGAGCACCGCGATCTCCGCGGGCGGGAGCGATCGGGTGCGAGCGAGCCTGCGCGGGGCCTGTGCGGCGAGGGCCAGCGTGCCGAGCGCGTACACGGCCGCGAGCACCGTCGCCGTGGTCGAGCGCGGCAGCCAGAGGGCTACGGCTCCCGGGACCGCGAACAGCGGCCATGTCCGCCGAATGGGCGCGAACTCGGCTGAGTCGACGAGGCGGAGTCCCGCGGGCACGACCACCAGCATGCCGAGCATCACAATCAGGCTGACCAGTACGGACATCTCGCACCCCACCCCAGGCTTGAACGTGTTCAACTCCTTGTCGGTCGAGACTATTCGCTTACTTGAACGCGTTCAAGTCGCGGGGGAGACGGGAATCCGGCAGAACTTGGGGGACCAGTTGGGGTGAAGAGGCGGGAGACTTTCGTGCGTCCACCCATTCGCCGTCGGTACGCCGCGGTCGCCGGGCTGTCCGCGGCGCTGTCCTGCACGCTCCTGGTCGCCGGATGCGGCGGCAGCAGCAGGGCGGCAACGGACTCCAGGGAGGTCTACCTCCAGCCGGCCGCGGCCCGGGGCCAGGACCCGTACACCGTCTCCACGGCCAGGACCGACATCGGGCCCGAGCCGCCCGCCCCGTCCAGCGTGCCGAGCAGCCCCGCCGGGGGGCACACGCTGCGCACTCTCTCCGGCTCGACACCCGGCCTGTACGGCGGCACGCAATCGCTGGGCAGTTGCGACGTCGAGAGGCAGGTGAGCCTCCTCGTCGCCGACCAGGCCAAGGAGCGCGCCTTCGCCGGGGCCGCCGGCGTCTCCCAGGCGGAGGTCCCGGACTATCTGCGCGGACTGACGCCCGTCGTACTGCGCGCCGACACCCGCGTGACCAGCCACGGCTTCCGCGACGGCACCGCCACCAGCTACCAGTCCGTGCTGCAGGCCGGGACCGCCGTGCTGGCGGACCAGTACGGCACGCCGCGCGTCCGGTGTGTCTGCGGAAACCCGCTGAAGCCGCCGGTCGCCGTCAAGGGCGCCGTGGTCCAAAAGGGCCAGTCCTGGGCGGGCTACCAGTCGGACCGGGTCGTCGTCATCAAGCCGACCACCCAGGTCATCAACAATTTCGTCATCGTCAACATCGTCACCAACACCTGGATCGAGCGGCAGGCCGGTACCGACGGTGAGCAGGACAAGCGGCCCGATGTGCTCCCGCCCGTGAACCCGGACGACGTATTCACCTATCCGCCGGTGACGCCCGAGCCCGGTGACTCCGACGTGCCGAGCGACGGAAGCCTCACGCCGATGACACCGGAGGAGCCGGTCAACCCGCCCGTGGAGCCGCCTGCCGAACCGCCCGTGGACACGCCGAGCGAGGAACTGCCCCCGCCGGCCAACCCCGATGTGCCCTCCGAGGATGGGGTCGCACCGCCCCAGCCGGACCCGTTCATGCCCGTCGAGGAGCCGGCGTTGCCGGACACCTTCCAGGGCTGAGTGCACCCTCCGAACCGGTCGAAGAATCCGACAAATGATGGCAGAGTGGGCCCATGGTTGATCGGGCAGCGGGTGCCCTGTCGCTTCCCGACGACTGGCCGGCCGAACCGGATCTGAGCCTGACCCTCAACCGCATGGGCAGCTTCGACTGGGACCTGGCCAGCGGGCTTATGCACCTGGACCAGCCCGGTCACGAGGTGTTCGATCTGCGCCCCGGCGAGTACGACGGCCGCCCGGAGAGCCTGGCTTCCCGGGTGCCGGCGGACGAGGGCGCCCGGCTGGACACCCTGGTGGCGCAGGCGCTCAAAAACGGCAGCGACCACTACTGCGCCTACTTCCGCATCCGCCGCCGCGACGGCAGCCTGCGCTGGACCCACACGCAGGCCAGCGTCCGCCGCGACGAGACGGGCCGCCCGATGCGCATCATCGGCATCATCCGCGACGCCACCGAAGAGCTTGCCGAGTCCAGAGCGCGCCTCGAAGTCGACGTCGAGCGCCGCCGGCAGACCAGCGTCGTCGAGAGCACCACCGCGGCCCTGGCCCACGCCAGGACCGTGGAGGACGTGATCGACGTACTGAAGGACTCGCACGGCCTGGAGCACTTCGGCGCGACCAGCCTGGTCATGGGGCTGCTGGAATCGGGCCGGATCCATCTGGTTGCCGAGGGGCCGGAAGGGTCGTTCGTGCCGGGCACCCGCTACACGCGCGTCGACGAGGAGTACCCGATGAGCGAGGTGGTGCGTACCCTCACGCCCCGCTTCATCGAGTCCGAGCAGGACTTCGCCGAGTCGTATCCGCTCCTGTGGCCGCACATCAAAGGGCTCAACATAACCTCAGCCGCCTATCTGCCGCTGATCGCCCAGGCCCGCCCCATTGGGGCGCTCGGCCTGCTGTACAGCGACAAGACCGGCTTCAGCTCCGAGGAGCGCAATCTGCTGGTCGCCCTCGGCAGCAGCATCGCCCAGAGCCTCCAGCGCGCCATGCTGTACGAACAGGAGCATGATCTCGCGGAAGGCCTGCAGCAGGCGATGCTGCCGCGCCGGATCCCCTCTGTGCCCGGGGCGCAGATCGCGGTGCGCTACCGCTCCGCCCGCATGGGCCGGGACATCGGAGGCGACTGGTACGACATCATCCCGCTGCCCGGCGGGCGGGTGGGAGCGGTCATCGGAGACGTGCAGGGGCATGACGTGGACGCGGCCGCGGTGATGGGGCAGCTGCGCATCGTGCTGCGGGCGTACGCGGCCGAGGGGCACACCCCGGCCACCGTGATGGCGCGCGCCTCCGTCTTCCTCGATGAACTCGACACCGACCGGTTCGCGACCTGCATGTACGCGGAGGCCGACCTGTCCACCGGCGTGGTGCAGCTGGTGCGGGCGGGGCATGTCGACCCGCTGATCCGGGACATCGACGGAACCTGCCGACGGCTGCCGGTTGAGGGCGGGCTGCCGCTGGGGCTCTCGGCGGAGTTCGGGCAGCTCGAATACCCCGTCAGCACCGTCGAGTTGGATCCCGGCCAGACCTTGCTCCTCTACACCGACGGACTGGTCGAGCAGCCCGGCGCCGATCTCGACGACGGGATGCAGCTGCTGACCGCGCAGGTGCGCGGCGGCCCGCGCGATCTGCAGCTGCTCGCCGACCATCTGTGCGAGGTGGCGGGCGAGCGGGGCGGCGACGACGACGTGGCGATCCTGCTGCTGCGCCGCAAGGGCGCGTACACCCCGCAGACGGGCGGCCGACTGCAGCAGCATGTCGCGCAGAACGACCCGGAGGCGCTTCGCTCGGCCCGGCACATGATCCGGGCGGCGGTACGGGCCTGGGGCGTGCGCGAGCGGTCGGACGAGATCGAGCTGGCTGCCGACGAGATGATCACGAACGCGCTGATGCACACGGACGGCGGCGCGATCGTGACCATCCGGGTGCTGTCCGGCCCGGAGCGACGGCTGCGGGTGGAGGTCGAGGACCGCTCCAGTGCGCTGCCGCGCCGGCGTGAGGCGGGCGAGTCGGGCGTGTCCGGCCGCGGACTGATGCTGGTGGACCGGCTGACGGAGGCCTGGGGCGTGGAGTCCAGAGGCAGCGGCAAATGCGTTTGGTGCGAGTTCATAGTCCCGGACAGACCGCCCAGCTGATGGAAACCTGTTGTTAACTGTCCGTGCAGTGATCGTACTTGACCGTAACCGACCGCAGGCGTTTGACTTCGTATTCTGTGGCCCTTTAGGACATCCTTTAGGACACCTTCTAGGACAAGAGGTCCCCTTGAGCAGCGAGCTTCTTGCCCCCCTCGACCTGGCGTTCTGGCACCTCGAGTCCGCCGGCCATCCGATGCACCTCGGTGCCCTTGCCTTCTTCGCGCCCGCCCCCGGGGCGCGGAGCGGCGACAGCGTCCTCGAGCTGCTCGCCACGCGCGCCGGCGCGATCCGCCGGCTGCGGATGCGGGTGAGGGATGTCCTGCTGCCCGTCGGCGGCGCCCGCTGGACCGTGGCCAAGGACTTCGACGTACGACGGCATGTGCACCATGTCCGCCTCCCGGCCGGCGACTTCGCCACCGAGGCCGCCGGGATTGCCGGCGAACTGATGGAACGGCCCCTCGAACGAGGGCTGCCGCCGTGGGAGATGTACCTCCTGACGGGCGAGTCCGGCGGCCCGTTCGCGGTGCTGGTGAAGCTGCATCACGCGCTGGCGGACGGCATGCGCGCGGTCGCCATCGGAGCCGGCATCTTCGACCAGATCGCCGACGCCCGCGCGGTCGGGGTACGGCGGGCGCGTACCGTGCCGTCCCGGTCCTGGCTCGCAGGTCCCTCGGAGGTGGCCGGCTTCGCCCGTGGCCGGATCGAGGAGCTGGGACGGGCCGTCGGCGTGGGGGCCTCGGTCGTACGGGCCAGCAGGCTCGACTCGCGCGGCATGTCCGCACTCACGGCCGGTTCGAGCGGCACACGGCGGCTCGGCACCGCCGTACTCGACCTGGAAGACGTGCAGCGCGTACGCAGGGCGGTGGGCGGCACGGCCAACGATGTGCTGCTCGCCGTCGTCGCGGGCGGGCTGCGGCGCTGGCTGGACGAGCGCGGCGAGCGGCTGCCGACCGCCGACCCGCGGGCCCTGGTGCCCGTCTCCCAGCGCAGGCCCGGCAGCCCGCCCGGCTCGGGCAACAAGTTCTCCGCGTATCTGCTGGAACTTCCGGTTTCCGACCCCGATCCGCGCTCACGGCTCGACGCCGTACGCACCGCCATGGACCGCAACAAGGCGGCAGGGCCTTCGCGCGGCGCCGGGGCGCTGGCCGTGCTCGCCGATCAACTGCCGCCGCTGGCACATCGGTTCGGCGCGCCGCTGGCGGGCGGCGCGGCCCGGATGCTCTTCGATGTCCTGGTGACCAGCGTGCCGCTGCCGCGCTCGGCCCTGTCGCTGGGTGGTTGCCCGCTGCGCGAGGTCTATCCGATGGCACCGCTCGCCCGCGGGCAGTCCCTGGCCATCGCCATGTCCACCTATGGCGGGCGGGTGCATGTCGGCCTGGTCGCCGACGGCAAGGCCTTGGCCGATCTCGACCGGCTGGCGCGGAGTCTGGGGGAGGAGCTCGTAGAACTCCTCGACCTGATTCGAGAGCCTTCGCTCGATATGTCGGCCCGATAGATCGGACAGCTCAGAGGTCTGGTGCAAGATCTCCCCCCTGCAAGGGTGTTGACGCCTCCAAGTGATCCGATGAATATTCGTCGTGATCGGTGAACGTCACAGCGAGGGGACAGCAGCGGAATGCGACGGAGCAAGCTCGGACGCAGCGCGGTCGAGATCACCGAACTGTCCTACGGGGCCGCCGGAATCGGCAATCTCTACACCCCCGTGGACCCCGCCGACGCCGCGGCTGCGGTCGACGCCGCCTGGGACGCGGGCATCCGGACCTTCGACACCGCGCCGCACTACGGGATAGGCCTGTCCGAACGCAGACTGGGCGAGGCCCTGCGCACCCGTCCCCGCGACGCGTACACCCTCTCCACCAAGGCCGGGCGGCTGCTCGAACCCTGCCCGCCCGACGGCGACGACCTCGCAAACGGCTTCGCCGTACCCGCCGACCACCGCCGCGTATGGGACTTCAGCGCGGACGGCGTACGCCGCAGCATCGAGGAGAGCCTCTTGCGGCTCGGCCTCGACCGGATCGACATCGTCTATCTGCACGACCCGGACGAGCACGAGGAAGCGGCCTTCCGCCACGGCTACCCGGCGCTGGAGCAGCTGCGCGCCGAAGGCGTCGTCGGCGCGATCGGCGCCGGCATGAACCAGGCGCCGATGCTCACCCGCTTCCTCCGCGACACCGACGTCGACGCCGTCCTGTGCGCCGGCCGCTACACCCTCCTCGACCAGAGCGCGCTCGCCGAACTGCTGCCCGAAGCCGCCGCCCGCGGCAAGAGCGTCGTCGTCGGCGGAATTTTCAACTCCGGGTTGCTCGCCGATCCGCGTCCCGGGGCCACGTACGACTACGCCGCCGCGCCCGACGACATCCTGCAGCGCGCCCTTCGGCTCAAGGCAGTCGCCGAACGCCACGGCGTGCCGCTGCGCGCCGCCGCCCTCCACTACCCACTCGCCCATCCGGCCGTCGCGGGCGCCCTGGTCGGCGCCCGCTCGGCCGATGAAGTACTGGACGCGGCCGACATGCTGGCCCTGGCCGTCCCACCCGCGCTCTGGGACGAACTGCGCGCCGAAGGACTGCTGCCGAAAGACGGGGACGCTCGAACGGACGGGGATGCCTGATGAGAGTCGCCCTGCACACCAAGGTCCGCGCCGACCGCATCGATGAGTACGAGGCGGCCCACCGCGCAGTCCCCGAGGAGCTCACCGCCGCGATCCGCGCCGCCGGCGTCACCTCCTGGACCATCTGGCGCAGCGGCACCGACCTCTTCCACCTCCTGGACTGCGCCGACTACGCCCAGCTGCTCGCCGCACTCGAGAAACTCCCCGTCAACATCGCCTGGCAGGCCCGGATGGCCGAGCTCCTCGATGTCGTGCACGACTACTCCGCGGACGGCGCCCAAGCCGGACTGCCCGTCGTCTGGGAGCTGTGAGCATGGCGATCATCGACGCCCACCACCATGTGTGGGACCTCTCGGTACGGGACCAGGACTGGATCACCGGCCCCGACCTGGCCCCCATCCGGCGTACCTTCTCCATCGACGATCTCGCCCCCGAGGCGCGCGCCGTGGACGTACGCGCCACCGTCCTCGTCCAGACGGTCACCGTCGCGGAAGAGACCCCGGAATTCCTCGCCATCGCCGACGGCAGCGACCTCGTCGCGGGCGTCGTCGGCTGGACCGACCTCACCGCCCCCGGCATCGCCGACACCCTCGCGGCCCTGCGTGAACTCCCGGGCGGAGACCGCCTCGTCGGCATCCGCCACCAGGTCCAGGGCGAGGCCGACCCCGCCTGGCTGCTCCGCCCCGATGTACTGCGCGGCCTCGCCGCCGTCGCCTCGGCGGGACTCGTCTACGACCTCGTGGTGCGGCCGGACCAGCTGCCCGCGGCGACCGAGGCGGCGGCCAGGCTGCCCGAGCTCACGTTCGTGCTCGACCATCTCGGCAAGCCGCCCATCGCCTCCAAGGAGCTGGAGCCCTGGGCGAGCGCCGTGCGCGCACTCGCGGCCAGGCCCAACACCGTCTGCAAGCTTTCCGGGATGGTCACCGAGGCGGCCTGGTCCACCTGGACCACGTCCGATCTGGCCCCGTACGCCGACACGGTCCTCGACGCCTTCGGTCCCGGCCGGCTGATGTTCGGCTCCGACTGGCCGGTCTGCCGGCTCGCCGCGAGCTACGCCGACGTGGTCGCCGCCGCCCGCGCGCTGACCCACCGGCTGGCCGACGACGAACGCCGCGCAGTCTTCGAGACCACCGCGAGCCGCGTCTACGGACTGCTCCCGGGCGGTGAATCTTGGTGAACCTGCGCCCGCCCCGCCCCTTTGGCACCCTGGATGCATGCCGGAGCTGCCCGAAGTCGAAGCGCTGAGAGAGTTCCTCGACAACCACCTGGTGGGACAGGTGATCGTCCGTGTCCTGCCGCTGGCGATCAGCGTCCTGAAGACGTACGACCCGCCGCTGACCGCCATCGAGGGCGTCGAGGTCACCGCCGTGGACCGGCACGGGAAGTGGCTCGACATCAGCGTCGGCCCACTCCATCTGGTCACCCATCTCGCCCGGGCGGGCTGGCTCCAGTGGAAGGACGAGTTCCCGGCCGCGCCGCCACGCCCTGGGAAGGGCCCGCTCGCTCTGCGTACTGTCCTCGCTTCGGGCGGCGGCTTCGATCTCACCGAAGCGGGCACCACCAAGCGCCTGGCCGTCCATCTCGTACGCGACCCGGCCGAGGTGCCCGGTATCGCCCGTCTCGGCCCCGATCCGCTCGGGGACGGCTTCGACCGGGACGCCTTCGCCGCGCTGCTCGCCGGGGAACGGCGGCAGATCAAAGGCGCGCTGCGTGACCAGGGCCTGATCGCCGGCATCGGCAACGCGTACAGCGACGAGATCCTGCATGCCGCGAAGATGTCGCCGTTCAAGCCCGTGCAGAACCTCGGCGAGGACGAGATCACCGCGCTGTACGAGGCCCTGCGTTCCACGCTGCGTGATGCCGTAGAGCGCTCACGCGGCCTCGCCGCCGGGCGGCTCAAGGCCGAGAAGAAGAGCGGCCTGCGCGTCCATGGCCGCACCGGTCAGCCGTGTCCCGTCTGCGGCGACACCATCCGTGAGGTCTCCTTCAGCGACTCATCGCTGCAGTACTGCCCCACCTGCCAGACCGGCGGCAAGCCGCTTGCCGACCGCAGACTCTCCCGCCTGCTGAAGTAGCGCCTGCTGAAGTAGCGCCGGACAGCCGCCCGAGAGCCCGGGGGCCGCCCGCGGCCTGCGGTCAGACCGAGTACTTCTTCGCGAATCCGCCGTAGCGCCACAGGGCCGCGGCGGCGAGCCAGGCGACCACGAAGATCGCCACGACGAGGTAGCCGAGCAGTTCGAAGTGGTCCGCCAACGAGGCGTACTCGGCCAGCGGGCCTCCCACCCCGGTGGACTCGTGGAGCAGCCCGGCCAGGTAGACGCTGGCGATGAAAACCGCGACGGCGACGGTCATACCGGTGGTGGCGATGTTGTAGTAGAGCTTGCGGGCCGGGCTGCGGTACGCCCAGGAGTAAGCGCGGGACATCAGCATGCTGTCGGCGGTGTCGAAGGCGCTCATGCCCGCGGCAAACAGCAACGGCAGCGAGAGGACGGCCATCGTCGGCAACTCGGTGCCGTCGGAGGCGGCGCTGGCCGAGAGCGCGAGCAGGGTCACCTCACTGGCGGTTTCCAGGCCGAGGCCGAACAGGATGCCCACCGGGTACATGTGCCAGGAAGACTTGATGAGCCCGCGCGCCCGGCGCCCCAGCAGGCGGTTGAGCAGTCCCCGGTTGAGCAGCTGGATCTCCAGCTCCTTGTGGGCCAGCTGCCCCTGCGTCATGCGCCGCCACAGGCCGATGACGCCGCCGAGCACTGCCGCGTTGAGCACCGCCACGAGCAGCAGGAACACCACGGCCACGATCTGCGAGACCACACCGCCGACATGACGGAAGCTGTCCACACCCGTCCCGGCGGCGCCCGCGGCGAGCGCAACGATGAAGGCGAGGATGAGGACCACGGTGGAGTGGCCCATCGCGAAGAAGAAGCCGACGCCGACCGGACGGCGTCCGCGCTGCATCATCAGCCGGGTGGTGTCGTCGATGGCCGCGATGTGGTCGGCGTCGAACGCGTGTCTTATGCCGAGGGTGTAGGCGAGCGTCCCGGCTCCCGCGAACGCTCCCGCGCCGGCCGCCCCGTTGGCGTAGTAGAGGTAGAGGGTCCAGCCGATGATGTGCAGGACCGCGATGGCGCCGATGATGCCGGTGAGGCGCAGTCGCTCTTCACTGGTCCAGCGGCCGGCGGTGATGGTCGTAGAGGTCAAAGTCACACGTCCTTGGGCACGCGGTGTCTGTGTGGGGCGCCGGGGCGAGGGCCGGGGTCGGTGGCGTCCGCGAGTGCCACCACTCGTGGACGCCACCGGGACGGGCGGTGCCGGCCACGTCCTCAGCGGTGATCCGACGTCGGTGACGTCAGTTCACGGAGCAGCTCCGTGTCCAGGCCCGTGAGCAGTTCCTCTTCGTCCACCAGGCCGTGGCCCATGAGCACCTGCTCCAGTGCGGACAGCCAGTGCTCGTAGTACTCCCAGCTGTTCTGCTCGGGTTCCGGGGTGGCCTCCCACTCACCGATGGCGGCGATGAGTTGCTTCTGGAAGTCGTCCCATGTGTAGTGGCCGAACTCCGACAGGGCCACCGCGACTCCGAAAGCGCGGCGTTGCCAGTCCGCGTCGAAGGTCGGCGCGTTCAGGTCGGTGATGCAGGACTCGTGCAGGGGTGCGGCGTCGGTGGTTGTCTCCATGGCGCGGCCCTTTCTCGGTGAGGTGTGCGTAAAGGTCAGGCGGCGGGCGCGGGCACGGCCGCGATGCCGATCATCGACTCGGTCGTGACCAGGGCGGCGAGTTCCTCCTCGGCCATCCCTTCCGTACTGGCGGGCCGCTCCGGCACGACGAACCAGCGCGAGTGTCCGCTGCTGTCCCACACCCGCAGCTCGACGGACGGGTCCAGGTCGAGCCCGACCTCCTTGAGGACCTCTCGCGGCTCGCGGGCGGCTCGGGCCCGGAAGGTCGGGTCCTTGTACCAATACGGTGGCAGGCCAAGGACCGGCCAGGGGAAACACGAGCACAGCGTGCAGATGACCAGGTTGTGCACGCCGGGGGTGTTGGCGACGGCCTGCAGGTGCTCGCCCTCGGCGCCGTCCATGCCCACCGGCAGGTCGAGTTCGGCGACGGCTGCCGGGGTGTCGGTGACGAGCCGCTCGGCGAAAGCCGGATCGGTCCACGCTCTGGCCACGATCTTCGCGCCGTTGAGCGGGGTCATGTCCTTCTCGAAGTAGCCGAGCACCTTCTCCACGGTGCTGCCGGTGATGATGCCCTTCTCGATGAGCAGGGCCTCCAGGGCACGGACGCGGGCGGAGCTGAGGGCCTCGCGGTCCTCGGGGTAGGAGAACTGAGCGGTCACTAATCTTCCTCCGTCGCGGATGTCAGGTATGCCTGGTACAGCTCGCCGTAGAGGACGGCGCCGGGCTCGGCCAGTTCCCCCCAGATGTCGGCGGGCTCGAACCGGACGATGTAGACCGGCATCGGATCGCCGATGCCGTCGGGCCCGGTCGAGCAGAAGTAGCCGTAGTTGCCTTCGAAGACGCGCTCCACGGTGCCGGTACGGCCGCGCAGATTGCCGGGCAGTCGCGTGTGGTCGGTCGGCGGTACGTTCAGGACGGTCACGCGGTCGCCGACGGCGAAGGCGGGTGTCTCGGCCGGCCCTTGCTGCGGCGAGTCGCCCTCACGCAGGTAGCGGATCACCTGTTCGTCGATGCGCTCATCGCCGCCGGAGGGCAGCGGGCGCCACCCGTCCTGCAGGAACTCGGCGGTTTTGGCCTCGAGTTCGTCCTCCGAGATGTAGCCTTGCGAGACGAAGAAGCCGCTGATGCCGCCGAGCCACTTCTCGTAGTACCGGTACTGGAAGTAGGCGAAGGGGTTCATCGCCTCCGCGCCCTTGCGCAGATCCGCCCAGGTCCAGGTCGATGAGAAACTTGTGGGTACCTCGTCGATCGGATATCTGGGAGCCGCGTCACCGAGGTGGTCGCTCAGTCCCATCATCGCGACATGGATCCCGAAGATCCGCTTCTCCCATTCCTCGACGAACACCCGTGGCTCGTAGTCGACCGGTCCGATGTTCTCCAGTCCGCCGAGGTGATGCTGCAGTTTCATGACTGCCCTTCCCGTGCTGTTCCGGTGGCCGCCCGGTTGGTCATGGCCGTTCCCCAGTACTCCGAGGCGATGCCGAACACCGCGCCCAGGACCATGGCGAGTGCCGCGACGAGACCCGGATTGTTGATCGACGCGGTGGTGATCGGATGACCGGTGGCGGCGACCGTGCCGACGGTGGAAGCGAAGCCCCAGACGATCGCCGGGATCTTCGACAGCAGACCGATCTTCGACGCCTGAACCATGGCGGCGCTGCCGGCACCCACCGCGACGGCGGCGACCACGGTGCCGCCGCCCAGTGCGCTGATGGCCAGCAAGGTGAGCGAGGCGATGGCGATGCCGGTCAGGTTGGATGCGATGGACTTGACCATTCCGTCGGTGCCGGCGCCCAGGATGAAGAAGGACGCCCAGGCGATGAAGATGACCCAGACCGGGACGGTGAGGAAGGTCGCCGTCAGCAGCGTGGCCACACCGCCGAGCACGCCGATACTTATGGATAGTGCATTGAGTTGGCGCATAGTCAGAACTACGCTCCTTGATGTTGGACCGGGCGGGACGAAAGGCACCCGGGCGGAATCCGGTGCTCTCGGGGGAGCGAGGGGAAATTGGTTGGGCCTGGCCAATTGAGGCCGCGGCTCGACGCTTCTCAGCAATCCATTGATCCATCGAAGAGCCGCGAGCGCCCATGCTCTGCGGCTGTCGACTCCTTCCGGTGTCGCGGGCCGGGTGAAGGGGTACGACTTCTGACCCTTCGGCCTCCCGCTCGCTCGCGTCATGGTTCGACGAGGCGAGTGCCCTACCTCTGAGCTGCCAGTTGTTCTGGAGTCGGAGGGTGAGACACGGACAGCTTTCAGTCAAATTGTTTCCTGTTGATTGCTTCCGTATAAATAAGATGCTTCCCTGAAGCAATGCCAGTTGTCACGTGGGGCAGGTAATTGAAAAGCCGCCTCCAGGGGTCGCTCGCATCACTGCGTACGGTCCCTGGGGCGGCTTATTGAAGTGTTTTGGGCGAAGCGGCGGAAGCGCTTCCCAGGATCATTGGAAAACTTTTTCCGAGTCTGTGGGAAAGTGCTCGACGATTCTTCCTGCTCACGTTGGAAGAAGCTTCGGGGTGCCCGAGGTCCTTGTCAAGCCCAGGGTGATTTCACATGCGGGTTGATTTTGGGCGCGCTGCGCGACCAGGGCTTGATCGCCGGCCGTAGACTCTGACGCCTGCTGAAGCAGCGCCTGTGTTTAAGCAGGGCCTGTTGAAGTAGCGCCGGACAGCGGCGCGAGAGCCCGGAGCTACCCCTTGAGGGAGACCAGCGGCTGTCCGCCGAGGGTACGAACCTCCCAGCGGCCGATCTCGCCGCTCGGCAGGTCCGTACCCCCCTCGATGTCCAGCGGCTCCTCGTGGCCCGGGGCGCCCGGTATTCCGTAGCCACCGGCCGGCACCGTCCAGGTGAGGACCGGGTGCTCGATGCCGTCCTTGCTGATGGCGACAAGACGGCAAGTGCCGGGCCCCTTGAGACCTGACAGACGCAGCGCGACCGCCGTGCCCCAGGCCCGGTCCTGCGTCGCGGCGGCCGCCGCGACGCCGGGCGTGGCATC
>NZ_JBSFMS010000097.1:0-4136 GCF_053599675.1 Streptomyces sp. NPDC000880
ACCCCGAGATCGACTCGCGCCGGCCGAGCGCCACCTGCAGCACCAGCGGGATGAGATGCGACTCAGGGTCGTGGCCCGGGGCGCCCTCCCGTGTGCTCGTTACGCAGCCGCCGCGTCCGCCGCCTGCGCCTTCAGTGCACGCTCGACGCCCGACCGCGACTCGGAGATCAGCCGCCGCAGCGCCGCGTTCGGCTCGGCCGATGCCAGCCACGCGTCCGTCGCGTCCAGCGTGGCCTGCGAGACCTGGAGCGAGGGGTAGAGCCCGACCGCGATCTGCTGTGCGATCTCATGGCTGCGGGACTCCCACACGTCCTTGACCGCCGCGAAGAACTTATCGGCGTACGGGGCGAGCAGCTCGCGCTGGTCGGTCTGGACGAAGCCCGCGATCACCGCCTCCTGCATGGCGTTCGGCAGCTTGTCGGACTCGACGACCGACGCCCAGGCCTCCGCCTTCGCCTCCGCCGTCGGCCGGGCCGCGCGCGCGGTCGCCGCGTGGCGCTCGCCCGCGGCCGTCTTGTCCCGCTCGTACTCCGCCGCGATCTCGTCCTCGTCGAGCAGGCCGACCGCCGCAAGACGCTCCACGAACGTCCACCGCAGCTCGGTGTCCACGGCCAGACCCTCGATCGACTCCGTGCCGTCGAGCAGCGCCTGCAGCAGGTCGAGCTGCTGCGGCGTCCTCGCGGTCGCGGCGAACGCCCGCGCCCACGCCAGCTGGTGGTCGCTGCCCGGCTCCGCCGCGTGCAGATGCGCCAGTGTCGCGTCCGTCCACTGCGTCAGCCCCGTCTCGCGCCACTGGGGCGCCGCGTACAGGTCGATCGCCAGCTTCACCTGGCGGTGCAGCGACTGCACGACGCCGATGTCCGACTCCTTGCCGATGCCGGAGAGGACCAGGGACAGATAGTCCCGCGCCGCCAGCTCGCCGTCGCGGGTCATGTCCCAGGCGGAGGCCCAGCACAGGGCCCGCGGCAGCGACTCGGTGAAGTCGCCGAGGTGCTCGGTGACGACCCGCAGCGACTCCTCGTCGAGGCGGACCTTCGCGTACGTCAGGTCGTCGTCGTTGAGCAGGATCACCGCGGGACGGCGGGTGTTCTGCGGGAACGGCACATCGGTGCGCTCGCCGTCCACGTCGAGCTCGATCCGGCTCGTACGGACCAGCTTGCCGTTCTCGTCGAGGTCGTAGCAGCCGATCGCGATCCGGTGCGGGCGCAGCGTCCCACGCGGCGGAGCCGCATCATCAGATACAGCACCCTTGGCGCCGGCGGGCAGGGCGGGGGCCTCCTGGCGTACGGAGAACGAGGTGACGTACCCGTCCTCGGAAACCTCGATCTCCGGGCGCAGGATGTTGATGCCGGCCGTCTCCAGCCACGCCTTCGACCAGGTCTTCAGATCACGGCCGGAGGTCTCCTCCAGCGCGCCCAGCAGGTCGGACAGCCGGGTGTTGCCGAAGGCGTGCGCCTTGAAGTACGCCTGCACACCGCGGAAGAACTCGTCCTGCCCGACATACGCGACGAGCTGCTTCAGCACCGACGCGCCCTTGGCGTAGGTGATGCCGTCGAAGTTGACCAGGACGTCGTCCAGGTCACGGATGTCGGCCATGATCGGGTGGGTGGACGGGAGCTGGTCCTGCCGGTAGGCCCAGGTCTTCATCTGGTTCGCGAAAGTGGTCCAGGAGTGCGGCCACTTCGAGCCCGGGGCGTACGCCAGGCAGGCGATCGAGGTGTACGTGGCGAACGACTCGTTCAGCCACAGGTCGTTCCACCACTCCATGGTGACCAGGTCGCCGAACCACATGTGCGCAAGCTCGTGCAGGATCGTCTCGGCGCGCGTCTCGTACGCCGCGTCCGTCACCTTGGAGCGGAAGACGTACTGGTCGCGGATGGTCACCGCGCCCGCGTTCTCCATCGCGCCCGCGTTGAACTCCGGTACGAAGAGCTGGTCGTACTTGGCGAAGGGGTAGTCGTAGTCGAACTTCTCCTGGAACCAGTCGAAGCCCTGCCGGGTGACCTCGAAGATCGCGTCCGAGTCCAGGAACTCGGCGAGCGATGGCCGGCAGTAGACGCCGAGCGGGACGCTCTGCCCGTCCTTCTCGTACGAGCTGTGCACGCTGTGGTACGGGCCGACGATCAGCGCGGTGATGTACGTGGAGATCCGCGGCGTCGGCTCGAAGTGCCAGATGTTGTCCTTGGGCTCCGGCGTGGGGGAGTTCGAGACGACCGTCCAGCCCTCGGGGGCCTTCACGGTGAACTGGAAGGTCGCCTTCAGGTCCGGCTGCTCGAAGGAGGCGAAGACGCGGCGCGCGTCCGGCACCTCGAACTGCGTGTAGAGGTAGGCCTGCTGGTCCACCGGGTCGACAAAACGGTGCAGACCCTCACCGGTGTTGGTGTACGCGCAGTCCGCGACGACCTTCAGCTCGTTTTGGCCCGCATGCAGATGCGGCAGCGCGATCCGCGCGTCCCGGAAGACGGCGGCGACGTCCAGTGCCTTGCCGTTCAGCACGACTTGGTGCACGGCCTGAGCGACCAGGTCGATGAAGCTCGCCGCGCCGTCCTCGGCGGAGTCGAAGCGCACGGTGGTCACGGACCGGTAGGTCCCGCCCTCCTGTGCCCCGCTCAGGTCGAGGTCGATCTCGTACGAGTCGACAGTCAGCAGGCTCGCTCGCTGCTGCGCCTCTTCGCGGGTCAGATTCGTGCCAGGCACGCTGTCATCTCCTCGGTTCGTGACGTTTGCGGCCATCCTTCCACGGGGCGCGGGTCCGTCGCCTGCCCTATTTGCCTGCCTGATCGCCTGCCTGATCGCCTGCCCTGCGAAGGGCCAGGAGCAGCACGAGGGCGGGGCACCCAGGGGGTGCCCCGCCCTCGCCCGTGTCCGCAGGCGTCAGCCCTTGAGCTCCTGGGCGACGAGCTCCGCGATCTGCACGGCGTTCAGGGCCGCGCCCTTGCGGAGGTTGTCGTTCGACAGGAAAAGCGCAAGGCCGTTCTCCACGGTCTCGTCGACGCGGATACGGCCGACGTACGAGGCGTCCTTGCCGGCCGCCTGCAGCGGCGTGGGGATCTCGGAGAGCTCGACGCCCGGGGCGTCCTTCAGCAGCTCATAGGCGCGCTCGACGCTGATGGGGCGCTCGAAGCGGGCGTTGACCTGCAGCGAGTGGCCGGAGAAGACCGGGACGCGGACACAGGTGCCGGAGACCTTGAGCTCCGGGATTTCCAGAATCTTCCGGGACTCGTTGCGGAGCTTTTGCTCCTCGTCGGTCTCGAAGGAGCCGTCGTCGACGAGATTGCCCGCCAGCGGCACGACGTTGAAGGCGATGGGGCGCTTGTAGACGCCGGGCTCGGGGAACTCGACGGCCTCGCCGTCGTGCGTCAGCTCGCTCGCGCGGCCGGCGACCTCCTTGACCTGCCCGTCCAGCTCGGCGACACCGGCCAGCCCGGAGCCGGACACGGCCTGGTAGGTGGTGGCGACCAGCGCGGCCAGACCCGCCTCGGTGTGCAGGGGCCTCAGGACCGGCATCGCGGCCATCGTGGTGCAGTTCGGGTTGGCGATGATGCCCTTGGGGCGGTCCTTGATCGCGTGCGGGTTGACCTCGGAGACGACCAGCGGCACCTCGGGGTCGCGGCGCCAGGCCGAGGAGTTGTCGATCACGACGGGTCCCTGTGCGGCGACCTTCTCGGCGAGCGCCTTGGAGGTCGCGCCGCCGGCCGAGAAGAGCACGATGTCCAGACCCGAGTAGTCGGCGGTGGAGGCGTCCTCGACGGTGATCTCCTGGCCGTCCCAGTGCAGGGTGGAGCCCGCGGACCGGGCAGAGGCGAACAGTCGCAGCTCGTCGACCGGGAACTTCCGCTCGGTGAGGATCTTGCGCATGACTCCGCCGACCTGACCGGTGGCTCCGACGATTCCGACCCTCACGGACGACTCCTTCGTACTGATTCGTACTGATCTGCTGGCCTAGGTGCTGCTCCATCATGCGTATGTCCCCGGCCGACTTGTCCAATCCATTGTCCGATGGCCGGGACATGTGACGCAGAACATGCCGGCGGGGGGGGGGGGGGGCGCAGACGCCCCCCCCCCGCGGGTGCATGCTCAACACCAACTCGGGGTGGGCCCGGGGGGCGGACGGCGAGGGACGAACCCGGGGCCGC
>NZ_JBSFMS010000097.1:4146-29164 GCF_053599675.1 Streptomyces sp. NPDC000880
ATCGCCTCCAGGGCCAGCAGCATCGCCGGGGCCTTGACCTCTTCTGGGAGCTGGCGGAGCCCGCCCCGCCGTCGTGCAGATCAATCCACTACGGGAGTGCTACGGCGTGACCTTCTCGATCACTACGCTGCCGGCGCCCGCGACCGTGCCGCGACCGTTCAGCAACTGCACCTCGCCGAAGAACTGCCGTCCCTCGGGAGCCGCGCCGCCCACCAGAACCTCGGCGCTGACCTGCGCCGACGCCCCGCTGGCGAGCTTCACGGACTGCGTCGAGTCGACCTTGACCGAGCCGAGCGAAGCCGCGAAGAACACATCGCGGTAGTTGTACTCGGTGGTCCCGGCCGGGACGGAGTAGCCGTCGATCACGATGGTGTACGTGCCCGCGGCCGGCCCCAGCAGGCTGACCGCCTCCTCCGAGTCGCCGTCCGCGGCCTGGCCGACCAGGGCAGTGCCCAAGTAGACCGAGAGGTCCAGGTCGGCGCCGTTGTCGGAGACCCCGCCGATGGCGACGTCGAGACGCTCGACGCCTTCGCCGATGGTCACCGTCGTCTCCTGCGACTCACCGTCCTTGATCGACGGGCGGGTGACCTTCGCCGAGCCCAGCGAACCGCCCGCGAGCTTGCCGTCGATCGCGGCGAAGCCGTTGGTGACCTTCCACTCGACGGGGGCCGGCGTGCCGGCCTTCGCCTCGGGGAGCGTCTTGACGGCCGGGTCGAAGGAGGCGCCCAGCACGGTGACGTCCAGCTGGTACGGGTTCTCGAGCTGCCCGGACGTACGCCGCGACTCGACCTCGATCTCCCAGACGCCCGGGGTCGGCTCGGCATACGAGCGCAGATCCGGGCGGCAGGTGTTCGCCGGGTTGTTGTAGTTCGGGTAGCAGAAGATCGTCGAGCTGTCGTCGACCGGGACGCCGTACGGGTGGATGCCGATGAACCGCGTCTGGCTGCCCTTGGCGAGCCCGCCGAGCGCGACCTCGAGGTTCTTCGCGCCCTCCGGCACCGTGACGAAGTACGACTTGTGGCTGTTGCGGTCCACCGAGCCGGACGCCGAGAAGGTGTAAGAGGGCTTCGCCAGCTCCTTGGAGACGACCACGGTGGCGAGGATCTGCTTGTCCACGCCCTCGGTGCCCTCGTCGTCCGCCTCCAGGATCGCGCTGTGCACTCCGGCCGAGCCGGGCTTCGCCTCGACCTTGACGGTGACCGGCTTGTTCAGCGGCAGCGAGACCGCGCCGCTCCCGGGCAGCCGGAAGGTGCCGTCGTTGTACTTCCAGTCCAGCTCGTGCCGCACGGGGCGGTCCGGGCCGGTCGTGCGGGTGATGACGACGTCGTACGTCTTCTTCTGGCCGACCTGCAGACCGCCCTCGCGGTCGTACAGCCCGGTGCCGAAGCCAGGGGTCTTCAGCGCGAAGTCGATCGAGGTGTCGACCGGTGCCTTGACGCTGTACTCGTGGGCGGTCGCGCCGTCCTCGATGGCATTCCAGGCGTCCACCACGTTGATCAGGCCGGAGCCCTGCTCATGCGCCTGCACTCCTGAGATACGGTGCGCGGTGCTGGTCAGCGCCGTGCGCAGCTTCGCCGGGGTCAGCTCGATGTTCCGCTGCTTGGCGGCCGACAGGAGCAGCGCACTCGCGCCCGCGGCCTGCGGCGAGGACATCGAGGTGCCCTGCAGCATGGAGTAGCCGGCCGGGAGCGTGTAGCCGGCCTCGGCGACCGGGCCGCCGGGGGCCCAGGTCTGGGTGGTGTTGATGGCCGCACCGGGGGCGGTGATGGTCGGCGTGAAGCCGCCGTCCTCGCGCGGGCCGCGGGAGGAGAACGGCAGCAGGTTGTACTTCTTCGTCACCTCGGAGCCGTAGTTGGCGGCCCAGGTCTCCTTGGAGATGGCGGCGCCGACCGAGATGACCTTGTCCGCGACGGCCGGGTCACCGAGGGTGTTGGTGCCCGGGCCCTCGTTGCCGGCCGAGATGACCAGCTGGACGCCGTAGGTGTCGATGAGCCGGGTGTAGAGCTCGGCTCGGGCGTTGTTGCCGTCGTTCAGCGGGGGTAGACCGCCGATGGACATGTTGACGATGTCCACGCCGCGGTTGATGACCAGGTCGGCCATGCCCTCGGTGAGCGCGATGTTGGTGCAGCCGCCGCTCCAGGTGCAGGCGCGCGAGGAGACCAGCTTGGCGCCGGGCGCCGCGCCGTTCATCTTGCCGCCGAAGAGGCTGTTGGCGGCGGTGATGCCGGCGACGTGCGTGCCGTGCGAGCCCTCGATGACGCCGATGTTGACGTAGTCGGCCTTGGCGCCGGCCGGGTTGTAGACGACGTCCTTGCGGACCTCGATGACGAACGGGATGCGCTCGACGACCTCGGTGGCCGGGTTGTCGGTGCCGAAGTAGCCGATCTGGAAGCCGTTCTTGTACGGCTTCATCACGGTGTCGTTGGAGAAGTCCGCGTCATTGTTGAGGTCGACGCGGGCGGTCCTGGTGCCCGCGTCGTACAGCACGCCCCAGACGTCGGTGGTGTCGCCGTCCCGGTTGAGGTCACCGGCCATGTCGCCGCCCTTGGTGGCGGCCTCGGCGAAGAGGTTGAACTTGTACGCGCCCGCCGGGGCGGAGTACGTACGGCCGTTGACGGTGAACGTCGGGCCGCTCACATCGAGCGACATCCGGCGCCAGGTGCCGTCGCCGTCCGCCACCGGGTCGGTCGCGGTGACCCAGTCGACGATCTTGCGCTCGCCGGTGGTGGTCTTCTGCAGCGCCGGGTGGCCGACGTCGATGCCCGAGTCGAGGATGCCGATGGTCACACCGCGGCCGTCGGCCTTGGGGTGCTCCTTGACGAAGTCCACCGCGCCGGTCTCGAAGGACGGGTTGTACGGGTTCTTCGCCGGGGTGTTCTTACCGGGCGCCGGGTACGCGGCCCGGGCGCCGGCCGTGCCCGCGCCCTTGGCGGTGTCGCCCGCCGGGGTCGGGTCGTCAAGCTTGATCTCGTGCTTGAGATCGATGCCGTGGACGCTGGAGAGCTTGACGGCCGCCTTGAGCGCAGCCTCCGCCCGGTCGGTGGGGAGGGTGGCCCGCACATAGCCGAGCTGGTCGTACGTCTTGCCGACTACGGAGCCGCTGACGGCGTCGAGCTGGCCCGCGACCTGCTCGGTCGCACCGGGGGCCGTGGCGACCATGACGGTGACGCTCTTCTCGCCCTTGGCCTCGGCCTCGGCGAGCAGTTCGGCGTCGGCCGAACCGAGCTTGTCGGACGAGGACTTGGCGGCCTTGACTCCGGCGCTGGCACCGGGGTCGTCGGCGGGCGCGTCGGAGAAGGCCGGTACGGCGCCCACGGCGACCAGCGCGGCCACCATCGATGCGGCGGCCGCGATGCGGGCCACGCGTCTGTGACCTGGTACGGAGCGCCCTGATATGGGGCTCTGGGATTCGTGGGTCATCAGCATCCCTGTTTGGTGAAAGAGAGGGTCCGGAATTCGGTGCCGGATGACCGGTCAGCCTTTCGTAAGTGACAGGGGTTTGTGGAGAGTTGCCGGAGGCGGGATGTGGTCATGGCGGACATCCGCCATCGCGGGCGATGCGCCATGGGGGACAAATAGACATTTGTGCTGCGGCGGGATCCGGCCTTCGCGGTTACGGGCGTAGTGCCCGGTGCGCCCCTCTAACCTCACCGCATGAACAAGCAGTTGCGAAACAGGGAACTGAGGGTCGCGGCCTACGCCGTGTGCGTACGGGAGGACCAGATCCTGCTCGCCCGCTGGGTGGCGCGCGACGGCGCCAAGAAGTGGACGCTGCCCGGCGGCGGAATGGACCACGGGGAGGACCCGCTCGACACCGTCGTCCGCGAGGTCGAGGAAGAGACCGGCTACGCGGCTGAGATGACCGCGCTGCTCGGCCTCGACTCCTTCCGCCGCCAGTACCCGCGCAAGCTCGGAGCGTTCGCCGACTTCCAGGGGCTGCGCATCGTGTACGAGGGCCTGGTCACCGGCGGCGAGCTCCGCCCTGAGACGGGCGGGTCGACCGACCTTGCCGCCTGGCACCCGCTGGACGGGGTGACCGGCCTCGAACGGGTCGAACTCGTCGACATCGGGCTGGAGTTGTGGCGATCCAGACCCCCGGTGGGACGGATCGCCGGGATCGGCCGATAGCCGCTCGACGCTGCCGCCTCCGGCCCAGCCGCGGCAAGGACGTGTGCAGGCGGCTCAGTGCGGGAGCACCACCACATAGGCGGCGGGATCGCGGTCCGGCGCCGCCATCAGGGCCGTTCGGACCACTGTCGCCTGCTGCTCCGGCGACTCCCGCAGTCTCCTCGGCGTGATGTGTACGACGGTGATGCCGAGCCGCTCCAGCTGCTCGCGCTTGCGCACGTACTCCGACCACAGGGCGTCCTCGTCCTGGCGCGGCGCGCGGGTGTCCAGCTCGACGGCGACGGCCTGCTCGGGCCAGTAGGCGTCGACGCCGCCGAGGTGCGGGCCGCCGGGGAGGCGCAGGTCGACGTTCCACACGGGGTCGGGGAGCCCGTGCGTGTGCACCAGGTCGTACAGCCGTTGCTCGGCGATGGCCCGCCCTTCGGCGAGCAGCGAGTCGACGGCGTCCACGACATGAGGGCGGGACAGCAGCCGCGCCCGGCTCAACTCCCCCAGCACGGCGGCGGCTTCGCAGTGCCCGTCGCGGACCGCCTCGGTGAGCAGTTGGCGTACGGCTTTGGCGTCGGCGAGCTGCGCGACGGCGTCCGCGACAGCGCGGGGCACGGGGGCGACGGGCACGCCGGTGATCTCTTCCGGTCTCGGCAGCGTGTGCGTCCGTACGAGCCGGGCGCACCCGGTCGACCGCAACCGCCGGGCGCGGGGCACGAGGACGTCGATCCGGTCGAGAGACAGGAGCGGCGGGGCGGAGGGGAACCCGTGCAGGGCGAGGGCGGCGAGTCCGGTGACCATGGCTTCGCCGTAGAGGGCGGCGGTGGATGCTCCCTGGGGCTCGTCCTGGGCGGGAATGACCGGCCGCCCCGCGTAGAGGAGGGCGCCGTGCAGCCGCTCCTCGCTGGTGGGCGGCCCGGAGTGCAGGAGATACACACCGGGCAGCAGCGACTGCCAGGGTCCACCCGGCAGGCACTGCGAGGTGATGCGGGCGGTGGAGATCCCGTGCGCACGCAGCTGGGTTGCCGACAGTACGCGGCGCTGCACCTCGGAGAGGTGGCTGAGGGGGACGGGGGAGAGCGGGGTGTTGTGGTTCATGCGACGGGGATGCCCGCGGGGGGCCGGGTGGCTAACCGCTGTTACAAGCCCGTCGACAATTCGGGACAAGCTCGCCCTAAAGTACGGACGTTCGACTGCCGATCAGCCGCCCTGACGATCGGGGACGCGGGGGTGCTCTTTCCCCCGCCCCGCCCCTTCCCGGCTGCGTCAATCTGCGGCTCCGCCGCGTGGGGAGGCGCTGCCCCCGGGGGGCGACAGCTTCGCGCCGCAAGGGCGCGCACGCGCCGGGCAGCGCGCCGGCGGTGCGGAACTGCCGCGTGGGGATGTGGGGGTGACCCGCACCTCCACGATCACCTCATCCCGGGGTCGGGGCGCCCCCAAAAAAGCACCCCCGCAGGCACCCGGCCCCAGCGCCGGCTACGCGCCCGCACCCCCGTCGCACGCCTGTCCCCGCCGCGCCCGTGCCAGGTCGTCCCTCGCCTCCAGTACCAGCCTCCGCAGCGCCGGCGGCGCGTCCGCGTGGGACGCCAGCCACTCGTCCGTCGCGGCCGGCGTCGCCTCGTCGTCCTGGAGGCTCGGGAACAGCCCCTTCACCACGTCCATACCGATCTGGATCGACCGCTCCGCCCACACCCGCTCGATCGTGTCGAAGTACTTCGACACGTACGGCGCGAGCAACTCCCGCTGCCCCGCCTGCACAAAGCCCGAGATCGTCGCCTCCACCAGCGCGTTGGACAGCGAGTCCGACTCGACAACCTGTGCCCACGCCTGGGCCTTCACCGCCGCCGACGGCCGCGCCGCCAGGCAGCGGACCTGGTGGCGCTTGCCCGACGCCGTGTCGTCGCGGGCCAGTTCCGCCGCGATGGCCGACTCGTCCGCCACCCCGTGCGCGGCCAGCGGCAGCAGGAACGCCCAGCGCAGTTCCTGGTCCACCACAAGGCCGTCGATCCTCGCCGTACCGTCCAACAGCCCCTGCAACAACTGCAGATCGGCCGCCGACGTCGCCGTCGCCGCGAGGAACCGCGCCCACGTCAGCTGGTGCTGGCTCCCCGGCTCGGCCAGCCGCAGCTCACGCAGCGCACCCTCCGCCAGCAGCCGCCCGCCCTCCTCGCGCCACGCGGGGGCGGCGTAGTGCTCCAGCGCGGAACGCGCCCACGCGTGCAGCATCTGCAGCACCCCGATGTCCGACTCGCGCCCCGCGAACCGCAGTACCAGGTCGATGAAGTCCCGCGCCGGCATCAGCGCGTCCCGCGTCAGATTCCACAGCGCCGACCAGCACAGCGCCCGCGCCAGAGAGTCCGTGATGTCGCCCAGGTGCGCCCGCAGCGTCGCCAGCGAGCCCTCGTCGAAGCGGATCTTGCAGTACGTCAGATCCTCGTCGTTGACCAGGATCAGCTCCGGCTTCTCGGCCCCCGTCAGCCCCTCCACGACCGTCCGCGGCCCGGCGACGTCCACCTCGGCCCGCGCGTACCGCACCAGATCCGCGCCCTCGCGCCGGTACAGGCCCACCGCCACCCGGTGCGGCCGCAGCTCCGGATGGGAGGCGGCGGCCTCCTGGACGACCGAGAGCTCCGTGATCCGGTAACCCGCGTCGTAAGTGACCACCGGAGTCAGGGAGTTGACCCCGGCCGTCTCCAGCCAGGACCGCGACCACGTCGCCATGTCCCGCCCGGACGTCTCCTCCAGCACCGCCAGCAGATCGCCAAGACGCGTGTTCCCGTACGCATGGCGCTTGAAGTAGCGCCGCGCGCCCTCCAGGAACGCGTCCTGCCCGACGTACGCCACGAGCTGCTTCAGCACACTCGCCCCCTTCGCGTACGTGATCCCGTCGAAGTTGAGCTTCGCGGCCTCCAGGTCACGGATGTCGGCCGTGATCGGATGGGTCGACGGCAGCTGGTCCGCGCGGTACGCCCATGACTTGCGGTTGTTGGCGAAGGTGACCCAGCCGTTGGTGAACCGCGTCGCCCCCACCATCGAGAACGCGCCCATGAAGTCGGCGAAGGACTCCTTCAGCCACAGGTCGTCCCACCACACCATGGTGACCAGATCGCCGAACCACATGTGCGCCATCTCGTGCAGGATGACGTTCGCCCGGCGCTCGTACGACGCCTGTGTCACCTTCCCCCGGAAGATGAACTCCTCGCGGAAGGTCACACACCCCGGGTTCTCCATCGCGCCGATGTTGTACTCGGGCACGAACGCCTGGTCGTACTTCCCGAAGGGGTACGGGTAGTCGAAGTGGTCGTGGAAGAAGTCCAGCCCCTGCTTCGTCACCAGGAAGATGTCGTCCGCGTCGAAATGCCTGGCGAGCCCCTTGCGGCACATCACCCCCAGCGGGATCTTCAGTGCGGTGCCTCCCCCAGAGCCTTCGGCCTGGGAGGTACCCCCATCGAACGTCCGCGTGTAGACATCGGTCTCGTAGTGGTAAGGACCGGCCACGATCGCCGTGATGTACGTGGAGATCGGCTTCGTCTCCGCGAACCGCCACACCCCGTCCTCGTCCAGCGAGCCCTCGCCGTTGCTCCAGACACTCCAGCCCTCGGGCGCGGTCACCTCGAAGCGGAACGGCGCCTTGAGATCCGGCTGTTCGAAGGTGACGAAGACCCGGCGCGCGTCGGCCGGCTCGTACTGCGTGTAGAGGTAGACCTCGCCGTCCTCCGGGTCGACGAAGCGGTGCAGCCCCTCACCCGTACGGCTGTAGGCGCACTGTGCGTCCACGACCAGCACGTTCTCCGCGGCCAGGCCGTCCAGGGCGATCCGCGAGCCGTCGAAGACGGCGGCCGGGTCCAGCTTCTTGCCGTTCAGCGTCACGGCCGTCACCGTGGGCGCCAGCAGATCCGCGAAGGTCGGGGTGCCCGGCTCCGCGCAGCGGAAGCGGATCGTCGTCACGGAACGGAAGGTGCGCGGCCCGGCGCCCTGTGGGGCCTCCCCAACCGCGGAACGCAGATCGAGGGCCACCTCGTACCCGTCGACGGACACCAGCTCGGCCCGCCGACGGGCCTCGTCGCGGGACAGATTCTCACCGGGCACGGGCACTCCTTTGTGTCTCGTTCGAACAGGACCGATCCTCCCATGTGCACCTGGCACCCGGTATCCGGGAATCGTCCGGTGACCGGTGGACGTTGCCTGTTCGAGGCGCACGCGACGTTCCCCACGAGGAGTGACATGTCCGAGAACGGCAAGAACGGCAAGACCCCCGTCGACTTCTGGTTCGACCCCCTGTGCCCGTGGGCCTGGATGACCTCCCGCTGGATGCTCGAGGTGGAGAAGGTCCGCGACGTCGAGGTCCGCTGGCGTGTGATGAGCCTCGCCGTGCTGAACGAGCACAGGCTGGACGAGCTGCCGGAGAAGTACCGCGAGGGCATGAAGCAGGCGTGGGGCCCGGTCCGGGTCGCGATCGCCGCGCAACAGAAGCACGGCGACGAGGTCCTCGGCGAGCTCTACACCGCACTCGGCACCCGCATCCACAACCGTGGCGAGGGCGCGACCCGCGAGGCGATCGCGGCGGCGCTGGACGAGGTCGGCCTGCCGGCCGAGCTGATCGAGTTTGCCGACTCCGACGCGTACGACACGGAGCTGCGCGCCTCCCACAAGGAGGGCATCGACAAGGTCGGCCAGGACGTCGGCACCCCGGTCATCGCGGTCCCGGGCTCGGACGGTGAGCAGATCGCCTTCTTCGGCCCGGTGGTCACGCCGGCCCCGAAGGGCGAGGAGGCGGCGAAGCTGTGGGACGGGACACTGATGGTGGCGTCGATCCCTGGCTTCTACGAGATCAAGCGGACCCGCACGCAGGGCCCCATCTTTGACTGACCCGACCCAGGTGCGGCCGGACGGGCGCGTGCATGGAAGGACCCCCGCGAGTCACGTCCTCGCGGGGGTTCTTCGTTACTCCGCCTGCAAGTGAAGGTTGAGAAGACGATCACGAGCAGGACGCTCATAGGGTGCTACGGGGCGAGCAGAAGGTTGTTCGCGCGCTGCTTCGCGGACGCGTAACGCTTCGCTTCGGGTCGTTCCGGGCCTCGTTTCTGGCGACCACTGCGAGGTCCGGGCAAGTCGGGGCCGCCCAGGACGCGGAGGACCCCCGGGCCGTGGCGGCCCGGGGGTCCGGTGCGCTGCGACGTATCGCCCGCGCGCATGAGGGGGGAGCGTGCTGTCCTGAGCGTTCCGATCTCCAGCCCGTCCCGCTGATTGAAGACGAACGGGGCGCGAAAACAAGCCCGTTGGGGTCCCCGGACGAAGTCTGGGGGAGATTGAGGAAAACCGGCTGCCGGACGGCTCCGGCTAGCCCTTGCCGGCCCCAGCGTCGACCGCCTCGGGCTCCGCCTCCGCCCGCACGTCCCCCTTCGCCGCCACCTGGCGGATGTACCCCACGACGGCCAGCGCCAGCACCAGCCCACCCGTGTAGTACAGCTGCGTACGCGTATCCGCCTCCCGCGCCATCAGCACGAACACCGCTGCCATGCCCGCCAGTGCCACCCACGTCAGCGCCGGGTACAGCCACATCTTCACGACCAGCTTCTCCGGCGCCTCGCGCTCCAGCTTGCGGCGGAGCACCAGTTGGGAGACGGCGATGAAGATCCAGACGACCAGGATCACCGCGCCGATCATGTTGAGCAGCCACATGAAGACGTCGTTGGGCCGCCAGTAGCTGAGCAGCACGCAGGAGAAGCCGAAGACGGAGGACACCAGCACGGCGATGCGCGGGACACCGCCGAAGACCTTGCCCAGCGCCTTCGGGCCCTGGCCGCGGGCCACCAGCGAGCAGGCCATCCGGGAGGCGCCGTAGACGTTGGCGTTCATCGCCGAGAGCAGGGCGACCAGCACGACGACGTTCATGATCTGGCCGGCGGCGGGGATACCCAGGTGGTCGAGGGTCGCGACGTACGGGCCCTTCTCGACGACCTTCGGGTCGCCCCATGGCACGAGGGTCACGATGACCGCCATCGAGCCGATGTAGAAGAGCGCGATACGCCACATCGCCGTACGCACGGCCTTGGCGACACCCTGCACCGGGTGCTCGGACTCGGCCGCCGCGATGGTGACTGTCTCCAGGCCGCCGTACGCGAAGACGGAGGCGAGTAGACCGACGACCAGGCCCTCGGAACCGTTGGGCATGAAGCCGCCGTCGCCCATGAGGTTGGCGGTGCCGGGGGCGTCGGTGCCCGGCAGGATGCCGAGGATTGCCAGTACGCCGATGCCCAGGAAGAGGGCGATCGCGCCGACCTTGAGGGCGGCGAACCAGAACTCGAACTCGCCGAAGTTCTTCACAGCCGCCAGGTTGGTGCCGCAGAACACCAGCATGAACAGCGCGACCCACGCCCACTCCGGAGTGCCGGGCAGCCAGCCAGTCATGATCTTGGCGGCGCCGATGCCTTCGAGGCCGACGGCCACACAGAGCAGGAACCAGAATGCCCAGCCCGCGGTGAAACCTGCCCAGGGGCCGATCGCCCGCTCGGCGTGTACGGAGAAGGAGCCGGATGCCGGGTTGGCCGCCGACATCTCGCCGAGCATGCGCATGACGAGCATGACGAGCAAGCCCGAAATCGCATAGGCGATGACGATCGAGGGTCCGGCGGCGGCGATGCCCGCGCCGGATCCGACGAAGAGCCCGGCGCCGATGACGCCGCCGAGAGCGATCATCGAAAGATGGCGTTGCTTGAGTCCGTGCGAGAGCGGCGCGTCGACCGGCTGGTCGACGGGCGCGGGCGCGGAAGTCCGAGACATGGGTGTGCCCTGTTCAGTAGCTGAGGGGGGAGCGGACCAGTCTGGGCATGGGGTCCGCTTACGAGGAACGTATGTCCGCTATACGGGCACGATGCTTACACAAGGTGAACACTTACTCACGTCGTGGCCGTACCTCTCGCACCCGCGACCAACAGCACCGCCGCGGTCGCACCGCCCGGCCGGAGCACCTGCGGCCGGGCGACGCGACGCGTCGTGCCAGGTGTCTCGCAGTCTCGGATGGTTTGGTGGGACCCCACAGTCTCCCGAAGTTCGGCCCCGCTGCGCAAAGCGGGCCGACTCAGCCCCGATCTCAGTGACGAGCGTCACGCCAACTCACGTGTGGCGGGCCACCTTTGTGTGATCTCCACCAAGCGGCAGAGTCGGCCTTTGTCGCCGGCTGACGGTGATCGAGCGATTCCCGGTGGGCTACCGTCAGCCTGTCCTTACCTGCCCTCACCTTTCGCGGAGTCCCGATGAGCACTGCTTCCGTCACCTCACGCCCGGGAGCGGTCCTCGCCGACCTGCTGCCTGCCTCTCGTACGAAGGACATCGCGCTGGTCGTCGGCGGCGCCGCGCTCACCGGCATCGCGGCGCAGATCGCAGTCCCGGTCCCCGGCTCCCCGGTCCCCGTCTCCGGCCAGACCTTCGCGGCCCTCCTCGTCGGCACCGCGCTCGGCGCCCGCCGCGGCTTCCTCTCCCTCGCGCTCTACGCGGTCGTCGGCCTGGCGGGCATGCCCTGGTTCGCCCAGGGCGCTGCGGGCTATGCGATACCGTCCTTCGGCTACATCCTCGGCATGATGCTCGCAGCCACGGCCGTCGGCGCCCTCGCGCGCCGCGGCGCCGACCGCTCCGTGCTGCGCACGGCGGGCGCGATGGCGGCCGGCTCCGTGATCATCTACGCGGTCGGTGTCCCGTACCTGGCGCTGGCCACCGGCATGACGCTGTCGCAGGCCGTCGCCGCCGGGCTGACGCCCTTTCTGATCGGTGACGCGCTGAAGGCGGCGCTGGCGATGGGCGCGTTGCCCACGGCGTGGAAGCTCATCGGCCGCCGGGGCTGAAGCTCCCGAAGCATGAAAGAGGCTCTCCGTTTGCGCCTTGCAGGCGTTCACGGAGAGCCTCTTTCGATCCCTGACATCCACGTTTAGGTTCTGTGCCGCGTCACGACCGGGTGACCGAGTCCTTAGCACCGCTCTGAGCGGCGTCCGCGGAATCCACCGGGCCGCCGCGCCCGAACTTCTCACGGCCGACCGCGATCGCGATCACCACCGCCGCCACCAGCAGCGACAGCAGCACCTGCTCCCGCGGGTCGCCCCCGTCGTAGACCATGTAGCCCAGCACGAACAGGATCATCGCGATGGTCAGCCAGGTCAGATAAGGGAAGAGCCACATCCGCACGACGAGCTTGTCCGGCGTCTCACGCAGGATGATCCCGCGCATCCGCAGCTGGGTGACGCAGATGACCAGCCACACGAACAGCGCGACCGCGCCGGACGAGTTCAGCAGGAACGCGAAGACGGTGTCCGGCCACTTGTAGTTGAAGAAGACGGCGAGGAAGCCGAAGACCACGGACCCGAGAATGGCCGCCTGCGGCACGCCACGCGAGTTCGTACGGGCGAAGGACTTCGGCGCATCGCCACGCTGCCCGAGCGAGAACGCCATCCGGGAGGCGGTGTAGAGCCCGGAGTTGAGACACGACAGGACAGCCGTCAGCACGATCACGTTCATGATCTGCCCGGCGTGCGCGATGCCGATCGAGTCGAGCGCGGCGACGTACGAGCCCTTGTCGAGGATCGACTTGTCGTTCCACGGCAGCAGCGTCAGCACCACGAAGATGGAGCCCAGGTAGAAGACGCCGATCCGCCAGATCACGCTGTTCGTCGCCTTGGTGACCGCGCGCTGCGGGTCCTCGGACTCACCGGCGGCCAGGGTCACGATCTCGCTGCCCATGAAGGAGAAGACGACCATCAGCACACCGGTCAGGATCGCGCCCGCTCCGTTCGGCAGGAATCCGCCGGCGTCGGTGAGGTGCGCGAAGCCCGCACCGGGGTTGTCCGAGCCGGGCAGCAGCCCGAAGACCGCGAGCACACCGATCAGCACGAACGCGCCGATCGCGACGACCTTGATGCCCGCGAACCAGAACTCGAACTCGCCGTACGACGACACGGACGCGAGGTTCGTAGCCGTCAGCACGACCATCACGATCAGCGCCCAGCCCCACTGGGGGACCGCCGGTATCCAGCTTTCGAGGATCTTCGCACCGGCCGTCGCCTCGACCGCCAGCACCACGACCCAGAAGAACCAGTACAGCCAGCCGATCGAGAACCCGGCCCAGCGGCCGAGCGCCCGGTCCGCGTAGGCGGAGAAGGAGCCGGAAGTCGGGTTGGCGGCGGCCATCTCACCGAGCATCCGCATTACGAAGACGACCAGCGCGCCCACGAGTGCGTACGACAGAAGGATGGCCGGTCCTGCCGCGGCGATACCGGAACTGGAGCCGACGAAAAGGCCCGCGCCGATCACACCGCCGATGGCGATCATGGACAGGTGGCGGTTCTTGAGACCGGCCTGGAGACCGTCGGAGGACTGCGGGTTCCCCGGTGTTCCGGGCCTTCCGCCTTCCTTCGTGAGGGTCTGCTGCGAGGTCATGGACGATTCCTTAGGTTCGAGAGCACTCGGGTTACGAGCCCCCGCATTCAAACCTGCGACACCTGATGACGGAAGACCCGTCTCCGTATCGTTAGGTCGATGCGATAAGCGGAAGGCCCGCGACGCTGACAGGTCCCGGACCCCGCTGACCGCTACCCACCCCCGCGCATGCCACACTCGGACCATGCGCGTGTACCTCGGCTCCGACCATGCCGGCCTCGAACTCAAGAACCACCTCGTCGAGTGGCTCACTGCCCATGGCCACGAGCCCGTCGACTGCGGCCCCCACATCTATGACGCCCAGGACGACTACCCGCCGTTCTGCCTGCGTGCCGCCGAGAAGACGGTCGCGGACCCGGGCAGCCTCGGCATCGTGATCGGCGGCTCCGGCAACGGCGAGCAGATCGCCGCGAACAAGGTCAAGGGCGTCCGCGCCGCTCTCGCCTGGAGCGAGCAGACCGCCGCGCTCGGCCGTGAGCACAACGACGCGAACGTCGTCGCCATCGGCGGCCGGATGCACACGCTGGAGGAGTCGACGAAGTTCGTCGAGATCTTCCTCACTACGCCGTACTCGGGTGAGGAGCGTCACACCCGGCGCATCGAGATGATCGCCGCGTACGAGAAGACGGGTGAGCTCCCCCCGATCCCGGCGCACCACCCGCAGCAGGGCTGATGCCCGAGGGGCATACGATCCACCGACTGGCCGCCGACCACTTGGAGAGGTTCGGCGGCCGGCCTGTGCGGGCGACCAGCCCGCAGGGGAAGTTCTCCGACAGCGCGGCGCTGCTCGACGGCCAGGTCATGGAGAGCACCGAGGCGCACGGCAAGCACCTCTTCCTCGGCTTCGGCCCGCTCGGCTGGGTCCATATCCACCTCGGCCTCTTCGGCAAGGTGAACTTCGGTGACGCCCCAGCGCCCCCGCCGACCGACACGGTCCGGCTGCGTCTGGCCTGCCCCACCGCGTACGTCGATCTGCGCGGCCCCACCGCCTGCGCGCTGATCACTGACGGTGAGAAGCAGGCGATACACGACCGCCTCGGCCCCGACCCGCTGCGCGCGGACGACGCTGCGTTCAATTCCGGGGGCGTCCGGGCCTGGGCCCGGGTCTCCCGCTCCCGCACCACCGTCGCCGCGCTGCTGATGGACCAGAAGGTCATCGCGGGCGTCGGCAATGTCTACCGCGCCGAGGTCCTCTTCCGGCACGGCATCGACCCCTACCGCGCGGGCAAGGACCTCCGCCGCGCCGAGTGGACCGCGATCTGGACGGACCTCGTGGAGCTGATGCGCGAGGGGGTACGCAACAACCGCATCGACACCGTCCTCCCCGAGCACACCCCCGAGGCGATGGGCCGCCCGCCGCGCGTCGACGACCACGGCGGCGAGGTCTACGTCTACCGCCGGGCCCAACTGCCCTGCCATGTCTGCGGCGGCGAGATCCGCACCGCCGAACTCGCCGCACGCAATCTTTTCTGGTGCGCCTCCTGCCAGCAGCGCTGACCCCCTGTCCTCCAGGTTGCTAGAAGCCGTGCGGCAGCCAGGGCGCGACATCACTGATGAAGGCCGACGACGCCTCGGCCAGTGCCCCCTGCCGCTGCTCCCTCACCCGGCCCGCGCCCGCCAGCGCGGCCAGCGACACCCCGCCCAGGTAGGCCGCGCCCAACTCCCGTACGGACAGCGCCAGATCGGCGTCGTCCTCGGTCCGCTTGCAGGACGCGCCCTTGCTGTCGCCGGTCAGTCGCCAGCGTCCGCCGTTCCAGGGGCAGAAGGCGTCTTCGACGTCGAAGACCACATCCACCGGCGTCCGGTACGTACGCGCCTCAAGCGCCGCGCCCAGATCCACCAGCCGTACGAACAGCCCGTCCCGCACCCGCACTTCGAGCCGCCGCACATCGTTGACCAGATGAAGCAGCGGATCGTCCACGGGCCGGTTGCGTGCCACGACCTTCACCGTCAGGTCGATGTCGAAGAGGAAACGCCACAGCACGGCGTACGTCACGGGGTCGAGCGCCTCGATGTGCCGCAGCGTGATGGTGCCGCTCGGCCCGCGGGGCTCCCACTCCGGCTTGTTGTGGAAGCGGACGAAACCGACGATCTCGCCCTCCCGCTCGGCGACCACACACTGCATCGGCGACGCGCCGTCCCGCTCGCCCGGAGGGTCGAGCAGCGGCAGCCGCTCCCAGCCCGGCTTGCGGGCGAGCATGCCCGGCCGTGAGCCGATGCTGCGTACGTACACCGCCTCGCACTCCGCGGCGACCTCCGCGACTTCGGCGAACCGCAGCCGGACGGCGTCGGCGACCTCCGGGACGGTGATCCGCCCCCGGACCGTGTCGATCTGCGCGGACATCTGCTGGGTCGCGATCCCGTAGCCGAACCGTCCGTAGATCTCCGGTTCGGAGGCCGTCAGCACGGCCAGCGGCTCACCCCAGCAGCGTACGTCGTCCAGTTGGCGGCGCATCATCGAGGTGAGCACCCCGCGCCGGCGGTGCGTCGCCGCCACGCTGACCATCGTCACGCCCGCGGCCGGCACCATCGCGCCGCCCGGCACCGAGACCCCGAACGAGAACGCCCCGGCCGTCCCGACGCAGTCGTCGCCGTCCCAGGCCCCGATCGACCGCCCGTGCTCGGTCAGCGAGTCCCACAGCTCGCGCTCCTCCTGGGGCTCCCCGGCCCCACCGAAGGCGAGCATCAACTTCCCGTACCAGTCGTCCCATTCGGACGGCCGCAGCACCCGCAACTCGATCGTCATATGCCATGCCTACCAGGGCTACGTCATCAGGGCGACCCGATTTCGAACGCATTGTCAAAGGGGTCCCCCTGCGCGGAACGCGGGCGGGTGGATAGGGTCCACGGCAATGGCCCGCGGCTCTGCAGCAGACTCGTTCACGGCCCGGTTGCGGAAGGCAGTGCACCGGGCCCGTATCGCGCTGCGCAAATCGGGGGTCGACTACTTCCGCGGCGACGGCTCCGACTGGATTGCGCTGGTCGGGCTGCTGTTGACCATCCCCGCCTTCACCTGGGGCACGGTCGTGATGCCCGTCTGGGTGTCCTCGGCGGCCCTGGTCCTGCCGATCGTGGCCGGCGGTCTGCTGCTGCGCCCGGCGAGCCTGCTGGGTCTGTACGCGGCGGCCGCGGCGGCTCTGATCGTCGAGTCGGTCGTACTCGGCCCGTACACCGAGGGCCCGGCCAGGGTGACCCCGGGCACGGTCCTGGTAGTCGCCGCGTGCGGCTTCTTCGGCTTGCTCATCGCGCAGTTCCGGGCCCGGGTCGGCGTGCCCTGGCGGCGTGGCGGAACCATGCTTTTCGACCTGCGCGAACGCATCCGAATACAGAGCGCCCTGCCGGAGCTGCCGAAGGGCTGGCACCGCGAGATGGCACTGCGCCCGGCCGGCGGCCAGTCCTTCTCCGGCGACTTCGTCGTCGCGGCGCGTACGAACGGCGGCCGCACCCTCGAGGTCGTCCTCACCGACGTCTCGGGCAAGGGCATGGACGCGGCGTCCCGCGCCCTGCTGCTGTCCGGCGCGTTCGGCGGGCTGCTCGGCTCGCTGCCGCCGCACGGCTTCCTGCCCGCGGCCAACGGCTATCTGCTCCGCCAGGACTGGGACGAAGGCTTCGCCACCTCCATCCATCTCGTCCTCGACCTGGACTCCGGGGACTACGAGCTGCTGTCGGCGGGCCATCTGCCGGCGCTCCAGCTGAACGCGGGCAGCGGCCGCTGGGAGGAGAAGTCCGCGGAGGGGCCGCTGCTCGGCGTCTACGACAAGGCACAGTTCGACCCGGTCAAGGGCTCCCTGCGCCCCGGCGACGTACTGATGCTCTTCACCGACGGCCTGGTGGAGGCCTCCGGCCGCGACATCAGCGAGGGCATCGACCGCCTCACAGGCGAGGCCGACCGCTATGTCGCCTCCGGCTTCGAGGGCGCGGCCTGGCATCTGATCGAGGCGGTCGCGAAGGACGTCAACGACGACCGGGCGCTGCTGCTGCTCTGCCGGCAGGCGTGAGCGGGGGGTGGGGTCGCGCCCCACCCCCGATCCGCCGGCATCGCGGGAAAGCGTCCCGCGCGAACTTGGCGCAGATCGCCGCGCGGTTGACCGCCCTGACGACCCCCGTCTTCGCCGGAGCGCCTGCGTAACGGCGAACCGTAAGCCCCTACAGTCGTCCCATGCCGTATCTCACGCTCACCGAGGTCGAGACCATCGCCCGTGAGGCGCACGCCGCACAGAAGGACAAGTCGGGACGCCCGTACACCGAGCATCTCGCCGCCGTCGCCGAAGGCGTACGTGCCCGCGGCGGGAGCGAGGAGCAGATCGCCGCCGCGTGGCTGCACGACGCCATCGAGGACGGCGTGCTCTCCCGCGAGTGGCTGGACGCAGCGCCGCTGCCGCGGTCCGTCAAGGGCATGGTCCTGGCCCTCACCAAGGGCGAGGACGAGGACTTGGAGGACTACGCCCGGCGCATTCTGGCCACTCCCGGCGCCCGCCTCGTCAAGGAGGCCGACCTCGCGCACAATGCCGACCCGGCGCGCCTCGCCGCCCTCGACGAGGCGACCCGGAGCCGGCTGGCGGCCAAGTACGCGCAGATGCGGGACCTGCTGGGCCTGCCTCACGAGCAGCCCGCCGACTGATTCAGCGGGTCAGCGCCGGGGCCCCAGCTCCGTCACGTCCCGCCGGAACGCCCACGCCATCTCCGGCTCGGTCACACACCGCATCACCCGCCGCACCGGCGGCGTGCACAGCAGCGTCACGGCGGCCGCGGCGACCAGCGTCACCACGACCTCGCCGCCCGGCGTGCTCAGCCAGGCGTTCGCCTCGAAGACATGCCCGTAGTCCGCGGCCTTGATCAGCAGGCCGTGCAGCAGATAGCCGCAGATCGTGCCCGCGCCGAGCACCGTGAACCACGTTCTGCGGCGCGGCACCCACGCCAGGAACCCGGCAGTGAGCAGCACCGCGCACCCGAAGAACGCGAGGGTCATCACAATCCCTGACCACCACGGCACACCCAGTTCCTGCGCGCTGCTGGAGCGGTAGAGCCAGCCCAGATTCATCCGGGGCGCGACCCAGTACGCGAAGACGCCCGCGCCCGCGAAGAGCGGCAGCGCCAGCAGCCGCACCTCGCGCCGCCGCACGAGTTGGAAGTGCTCGGGCTTCAGACACAGACCCAGCACGAAGAACGGCAGGAACTGCAGCACGCGCTGGAGATTGAGGTCCGCCCCGACGTTCGGCGTCAGCGCGGCGAGCGAGGCCAGGGTGAGCGCGACCGGCAGAGGCCACCGGATCAGCCGCCACAGCGGCGTCGTCAGCCGCCAGATGAACAGGGCGACCAGGAACCAGGTCAGATAGAAGGGGTCGAGCAGGCTGATCGGCTGCTCGGGGGCGTGCTGCGCCCATCGCCGGAAGAGGGAGTAGACCACCTCGAAGACGACGTAGGGCAGGGCAATCCCGGTCAGCATGCGTCTGAGCTGGTCCGGCCGGCCGGTGTAGCTCCGGGAGAAGTAGCCGGAGACGAGGATGAAGGCCGGCATGTGGAAGGTGTAGACGAGCATGTACAGCGCCCGCGTGGCGCGGCTGCCCTCCATCACCGGCTCCCATGCGTGGGCGACGGCCACGAGCACGATGGCCAGATATTTAACGTTGTCGAAGTAGGCGTCTCGCCTGGTGGACTTCTCGGCGGCCTTCTCGGCAGGCGCCGTGACGACCGGGGTGGCCGTGTTCTGCGTCGTAGGGACGGGCTCCGACTCCCGGACCTGGGGGAGCGGGGCCCTCCGATATTCATGCGGAGCGTGGAACATCTGAGGCACCCTAGCCTCGCCGATTCGATTTCGTAAAACGTTCTACGGACACCCCCATTCGAATCCGAAACAGCCGTCAACTGCCCGATATGCCCCAATTGATCCCCGTTAAATGGTTCATACCTCCACGACCTTGTGACTACGTGAATTTCCTCACCGGCCACTTTCGAATTTCTCGTGAGCGACGTGTGGGGGCATGGCAACGATCAGGCCGAATTCCTTCCCGTATTTCACCCCGGCGGCCGAGTCGCCCCTTCGCTCGAAGCGCGCACGGGTGCGCGGATGGCGTGATCCCGTCGTCGATGATTCGTCAGCGGGCAGCATGTATTGGGCTGTTGGTGGCACGATGGTCAAGGCGGGGGTGTGCTGAGCCATACGCTCCCGGGCCGGCAAGGCGGACCGACCGAGGGTGTGATCAGTTGTGGCCATTTCACTGTCTGTGGTGCTTCTGTTGGCGATCATCCTCGTGGTGCTGATCCGCGGCGGCTCCATAAAGGCCGGACCCGCGATCGTCGCGGTGCTGTTCGGCTTCTTCCTCGCCTCGACGGGCATGGCGCCGTCGATCAACAGGTTCCTCGACTCGATAGCGAACACCATCAATCAGATCAACTTCTGACCTGGGAACGCCTCAGGCCCGGTTCGGTTGAACAGCAACCGAACCGGGCCTGAGGCCTGCACAGAGCGGGCGACGGGAATCGAACCCGCGTAGCTAGTTTGGAAGACTAGGGCTCTACCATTGAGCTACGCCCGCAAGCACCGCACCGCAGGTCACGAGGGCCGCGGTACGAAGAGCATCGTAGCGGGTCCGGGGACAGCGGCGCACACCCCATTCCGCCCGCAGCGCCTCCGCGAAAGCCTCAGGGAGAATGCGGCAGCCGTACGGCCTGTGGGCATGTACCCTACGTGTCGCACCGACGGGGTGTGGCGCAGCTTGGTAGCGCGTCCGCTTTGGGAGCGGAAGGTCGTCGGTTCGAATCCGGCCACCCCGACCATGACCACGACGTCCTTCAAGATCACATTGTGGGGCTCATCCTCCTTGCGGCTACTATGCAAGCTGCGTGCCCGTGTGTCCGACGAGTCCGACGAACAGCCGGCGAGTGGGATGGAGAGCCGGGCCGATCCGCTGAGCCGCCTCCAGTGCGGCGGACGCAGCAGAACCCCAGAATCAGCCACCAAGGAGACCGAACCGTGAAGAGCGCCGTGGAGACCCTGAACCCGACTCGGGTTCGGCTCACTGTCGAGGTGCCCTTCGAGGAGCTCAAGGACAGCCTCGACGCGGCGTACAAGAAGATCAACCAGCAGGTCACGGTCAAGGGCTTCCGCAAGGGCAAGATCCCGGCCCGAGTGATCGACCAGCGGTTCGGCCGTGGTGCGGTGCTGGAGGAGGCGGTCAACGACGCCCTCCCGAAGTTCTACACCGAGGCGGTCAACGAGGCCGCGGTCAACCCGCTCGGCCAGCCCGACGTCGACATCACGGAGCTGAAGGACGGCGAGACGCTCGCCTTCACCGCCGAGGTCGACATCCGCCCGGCCATCGAGATCCCGGACTACTCCGGCATCGAGGTCACCGTCGACGCCGTCGAGGTCAGCGACGAGGACGTCGAGAAGTCGGTTGAGCAGCTGCGCGAGCGCTTCGCCTCCACCAACCCGGTCGAGCGCGCCGCCACCGAGGGCGACATCGTGACGATCGACCTCGAGGCCAAGGTCGACGGCGAGGTCCTGGAGGACGGCGTCGCGAGCGGCGTCCAGTACACGATCGGCTCCGGCGAGCTGCTGGACGGCATCGACGAGGCCGTCACCGGCCTGGAGGCCGGCGGCGAGGCCACCTTCACCTCCGAGCTCAAGGGCGGCAGCGCCGAGGGCAAGGAGGCCGAGGTCACCGTCAAGGTCACCGCCGTTGCCGCGCGTGAACTCCCCGAGCTCGACGACGACTTCGCCCAGATGGCGAGCGAGTTCGACACCCTCGAGGAGCTGAAGGCGGACAGCCGCAAGCGCCTCGAGAACATGAAGCAGTACGACCAGGCCACCCAGGCCCAGGAGCGCGTCCTGGACGAGCTGCTGAAGCTGGCCGAGGTGCCGATCCCCGAGAAGCTCCTCGAGGACGAGGTCAACACCCGCAAGCACAACCTGGTGAACCACCAGCTCGCCCAGATGGGGCTCGACCTGGCCAAGTACCTGGAGATCCAGGGCAAGACCGAGGAAGAGTTCGATGCCGAGACCAAGGAGCAGGCGGTCAAGGGCATCAAGACCCAGTTCATCCTCGATGAGCTGGTCAACACGGAGAAGCTGAACGTCAACCAGGAGGAGCTCAGCGAGCACCTCATGCGGCGTGCGGCCTCCTCCGGCATGAGCCCCGACCAGTTCGCCCAGGCGGTCGTCGAAGGCGGCCAGGTGCCGATGCTCGTGGGCGAGGTCGCCCGCGGCAAGGCGCTCGCCGTGGTCGTCGAGGCCGCCAAGGTCACCGATGCCAACGGTGAGGTCATCGACCTCGAGGACGACGAGGACGAGACCGCCGACGAGACGGTCGAGGCCGCCGCCGACGGTGACACGGACACCGAGAAGACCGAGGCCTGAGCCTCGCGCTGACCCCTACGCCGGGCCCCGGACGCACCCCGCGACCGGGGCCCGAGCCGTACGGCTGTGCCCCCCGGTACCTTGCGCTCCGAGCGAACAGTTCGGGAAGCGGGATGGCGTTGTCCCACCTGCGCGTTAGGGTCCATGAATACGAGGGCAGGGGAGTCCCCGCCCCCAGTACGAAGACGCTGAGACGGCCGCAGCCGTCAGAGACGAGCAGGTGGATACGTGACGAATCTGATGCCTTACGCCGCGGGTGAGCCGTCCATCGGTGGTGGCCTCGGCGACCAGGTCTACAGCCGGCTGCTCGGCGAGCGCATCATCTTCCTCGGCCAGCAGGTCGACGATGACATCGCCAACAAGATCACGGCGCAGATGCTGCTCCTTGCCGCCGACCCGGACAAGGACATTTACCTCTACATCAACAGCCCCGGCGGTTCGGTGACGGCCGGCATGGCGGTCTACGACACCATGCAGTACATCCCGAACGACGTGGTGACCATCGGCATGGGCATGGCGGCCTCGATGGGTCAGTTCCTGCTGACCGGCGGCGCCTCCGGCAAGCGCTTCGCGCTCCCCAACACCGACATCCTCATGCACCAGGGTTCGGCAGGCCTCGGCGGCACCGCCTCGGACATCAAGATCCAGGCCGAGTACCTGCTCCGTACGAAGAAGCGCATGGCGGAGATCACGGCCCGGCACTCGGGCCAGAGCGTGGAGACGATCATCCGCGACGGTGACCGCGACCGCTGGTTCACCTCCGAGGAGGCCAAGGAGTACGGCCTCATCGACGAGATCATCTCCGCCGCATCGGGCGTTCCGGGCGGCGGCGGCACCGGCGCCTGAGCCCTGAGCTCCGAGCTCCTGAGCCAGGCAGTCCGCGCCCCGGCCACCCCAGACCACAGAACGCCACCAGGATGGTGAACACCGACATGAGTAACTTTCCCGGCGCCTCCGCCAGCGGCCTCTACACCGGCCCGCAGGTGGACAACCGCTACGTCGTCCCGCGCTTCGTCGAGCGCACCTCGCAGGGCGTGCGCGAGTACGACCCGTATGCGAAGCTCTTCGAGGAGCGCGTGATCTTCCTCGGCGTGCAGATCGACGACGCTTCCGCCAACGACGTCATGGCGCAGCTGCTGTGCCTGGAGTCGATGGACCCGGACCGCGACATCTCGATCTACATCAACAGCCCCGGTGGCTCCTTCACCGCGCTGACCGCGATCTACGACACGATGCAGTTCGTGAAGCCGGACATCCAGACGGTCTGCATGGGCCAGGCGGCCTCCGCCGCGGCCGTGCTGCTCGCCGCCGGTACCCCCGGCAAGCGGATGGCCCTGCCGAACGCCCGCGTGCTGATCCACCAGCCGTCTTCGCAGACCGGCCGCGAGCAGCTCTCCGACCTGGAGATCGCGGCCAATGAGATTCTGCGGATGCGTACGCAGCTGGAGGAGATGCTGGCCAAGCACTCCACCACGCCGATCGAGAAGATCCGCGACGACATCGAGCGTGACAAGATCCTGACCGCCGAGGACGCCCTTTCGTACGGCCTCGTCGACCAGATCGTCTCGACCCGTAAGAGCACGGCCGCAGCGGCCGCCTGACCGGACCGGCGCCCTTGGCGCGGTACACGACAATGTGAACCGTGCCAAGGGGGGCCCGAACGGGGGGCCCGGCAAGGTACCGTCGGATATGAGGCACCAGGAGTCGGCTGAACCAAGCTGCTCCCAGGCGAAGGGGAAGCACCTCGTGGCACGCATCGGTGATGGCGGCGACCTGCTCAAGTGCTCGTTCTGCGGAAAGAGCCAGAAGCAGGTGAAGAAGCTCATCGCAGGCCCCGGTGTGTACATCTGCGACGAGTGCATCGACCTCTGCAACGAGATCATCGAGGAGGAGCTCGCCGAGACCTCCGAGGTGCGGTGGGAGGAACTGCCCAAGCCGCGCGAGATCTACGAGTTCCTCGAGGGGTACGTCGTCGGGCAGGAGCCCGCGAAGAAGGCCCTCTCGGTAGCGGTGTACAACCACTACAAGCGCGTTCAGGCCGGCGAGAACGGCGGCGCGACGGGCCGGGACGACGCGATCGAACTGGCCAAGTCGAACATCCTGTTGCTCGGCCCGACCGGGTCCGGCAAGACGCTGCTCGCCCAGACCCTGGCCCGGATGCTCAACGTCCCGTTCGCCATCGCCGACGCGACGGCGCTGACGGAGGCGGGGTACGTCGGCGAGGACGTCGAGAACATCCTGCTGAAGCTGATCCAGGCGGCCGACTACGACGTCAAAAAGGCCGAGACCGGGATCATCTACATCGACGAGATCGACAAGGTCGCCCGCAAGAGCGAGAATCCGTCGATCACCCGGGATGTGTCGGGCGAGGGCGTCCAGCAGGCCCTGCTGAAGATCCTGGAAGGCACGACGGCCTCGGTCCCCCCGCAGGGCGGCCGGAAGCACCCGCACCAGGAGTTCATCCAGATCGACACGACGAACGTGCTGTTCATCGTGGGCGGCGCTTTCGCCGGACTGGAGAAGATCATCGAGTCGCGGGCGGGCGCTAAGGGCATCGGCTTCGGCGCGACGATCCGCTCCAAGCGCGAGATCGAGGCGAGCGACCAGTTCCAGGAGGTCATGCCGGAGGACCTGGTGAAGTTCGGGATGATCCCGGAGTTCATCGGCCGCCTCCCGGTTATCACCTCGGTCCACAACCTGGACCGCGAGGCCCTGCTGAAGATCCTGGTGGAGCCGCGCAACGCACTGGTGAAGCAGTACCAGCGCCTGTTCGAACTGGACGGCGTGGAGCTGGACTTCGACCTCCCGGCGCTGGAGGCTATCGCCGACCAGGCGATCCTGCGCGGCACCGGCGCGCGTGGCCTGCGGGCCATCATGGAAGAGGTCCTGATGTCGGTGATGTACGAGGTGCCGTCGCGGAAGGACGTCGCGCGGGTCGTCATCACGGCGGATGTGGTGCACAACAACGTGAACCCGACGCTGGTGCCGCGGGAGCCGCGGATCGTGAAGAACGACGGGCGTCACGAGAAGTCCGCGTAACACACAGCCATACGAAAGGGGCGCGCGGCCCGTCAACAGGCCGGGTGGCCTCAGAACGGGATATCACACGACTGAACT